>NZ_PFNG01000084.1:8248-15127 GCF_002791875.1 Candidatus Aquicultor secundus
GCTCCTTCAGAATGACAACTAATCGCCGTTCACCATTTGCTAATTGCTCCTTCAGAATGACAACTAATCGCTATTCGCTGCTCGCTCCTCGCTATTCGCTGTTTTAATCAGCAAACCGCTTCTGGAATCGCAATACGCTCACGCCAAAAATCAAAACCCCAAGCAGTGAAAGCACCAGCACCTGGTCCCATAACGCTTCCATCCCCACGCCCTTGAGGAATATGCCGCGCACGATAACCAGGAAATACCTCAGCGGTATAACGTATGTTAAAAGCTGGATCGCCTTCGGCATGTTCTCGATTGGAAAGATAAAGCCGGAAAGCATCATCGCCGGCATCATAAAAAACCAGGCGGTCATCTGCGCCTGATGTTGGGTGCGCGAAATCGTTGACACAAACAGCCCTTGCCCCACCGTCGTAAACAAAAACGCCAGACATAACGCCAGCAGCAGGAATATATTTCCCCTAAACGGCACCTTAAACCAGAGCATGCCGACGGCCATAATCAAACCGACCTCGATAAAGGCAATAGTGACAAACGGGAGCACCTTGCCCATAATAAGCTCCCAGCGCTTTACCGGGGTGACGATAAGCTGTTCGAGCGTTCCCCGTTCTCTTTCTTTGACGATTGCAACCGAAGTAATAATGGTGGTAATGATGGTTAGAATAAGCCCGATCAAGCCCGGTACCATATAGTTTACGCTCTTTAAGTCCGGGTTATACCAAACCCTAACCCTCGGCTCAACGGTTGCTATTCGAGCGGTTATCGCCTTCATCGCACTGAGTTTGCGTTGCATAATCTCCTGCGACCTGGCGGCGATTATCCGCGATGCATATTGCTGCGCTTGGACGCCGGTATTGGCGTCCGAGCCATCAATGACAAGCATGATCTCGGCCGTGCGGCCGGCCTTTATCGTACGCTGATAGCCCTGCGGGATGATAACGCCAAGCGTCGCCTTGTCGGCCCGTATAAGGCCCGGCATTGACGATTCGCTCTCCACGCGCTTCTCGATCCTAAAATAACCGGCGTTGGTAAATTTCTCGGCGATTACCTTGCTCTCGGCTGTGCGGTCGTGATCCACGAGAACGATCCCGATATCCTTTACTTCCGTCTGCACGACATATCCAAAAAGAATGAGTTGAAGTAACGGCGCCACAAAGACCAGCGGCAGCATCCTTTTATCCCGCAACAACTGGATGATCTCTTTTTTGGCAAGCATCAGGACGCGCTTCATGCGAACGACCTCCTCAGGCGCAGCGAGGCGACCGTGATCATCAGGAGGGCGAAAACCCCCAGCGCAACCAGATTAGGCCACAGCACGCTAATACCGACACCTTTTAAGAAAATCCCGCGAATAACCACCAAGAAATATCTGGCCGGAACAAGATATGTGATAAACTGCAGTACGACGGGCATGCTTTTTATGGGAAAGACAAACCCCGAGAGTAAAAACGCGGGTAGGAATGTGACCATAAACGACGTAAAACTTGCCACCTGTTGCGAATCGGTCGCCGCCGAAATCACCAGGCCCATCCCAAGCGTACCGGCTACATAAATGATCAGGCTTCCCAACAGCAGCAGGAAACTGCCGTTCATCGGCACATTAAACCACAGCATCCCGACCCCCGTAATAAGCGCCGCCTCAAAAAACGCGATGACCACGTACGGGATTATCTTGCCAATGATAAGCTGAGAACTCCTGATCGGGGACATGATGAGGTTCTCGAGCGTCCCTTTCTCCTTCTCACGCACGACCGCAACTGAAATACTGATTGTCGTAACCGTCATCATGATAAGCGCCATCAGCCCGGGGACGATATAGTTTACGCTTCTCAGTTCGGGGTTGTACCACACCCTCGCCTTGATATCGATCGGCGGCACGCCCTGCCTGATGACGATGCCTTTTTTATAGAGCGACTCGGCAGTCGCGTTCTGCGAAAACCTGTTGATTATTACCGATGAGTAGCCAACGCCGACTCTCGCAAAGTTGGGGTCGGACCCGTCGACCAGCACCTGCACCCTGGCGTTCCCATCGGAGCGAACCTTATCCTCAAAGCCCTTTGGGATGATAATCGCTACTTTGATTTGTCCCGAATCCAGTCGCTTGGTAAAATCCGCCGTGTTAGGTCTTGCATTTATATCGAAGTACCCCGAGCTCGAAAAGTTTTCGATTAACTTCCTGCTCATAACCGACCTGTCGCTGTCATAGACGGCGGTTGAAATATGGTTGATATCCAGGCTTAACGCATATCCGAACATCAAGAGCTGGAAGAGTGGTAAAAACAGCGTAATCCCCAGCGTCCGCGGGTCCCGCAGGATATGGATTATTTCTTTTTTCATAATCGCTTCTATCAGTTCCATCGCGGTTACCCCCGGCTCTTCTTACCGCTCTTATTGCTCTTATTGCTCTTCTTAATCATTTCAATAAATGCGCTCTCCATCGTCGGCGCCTTCGGAATAACGGATACCAGCTCGACCTTGCCCGCGAGGTCATGCTTTAGCCTCTCGGCCGCATCCTCGGCGTTCGACACGGTAAGCTGCAAACGCTCACCGTAAATCTCAACATCAAGCACATAGTGCAAGTCTTTGACCAGCCTCTGGGTTTCGCGTTGCGGTCTCGCGATAAGCTCTACCACCTCGCCGCTAAAAGATGCCTTGATCGATTTCGGAGTATCGCACACGTCGATCCTCCCGCTATCCATGAAGGCAACTGTCGAGCAGCGCTCGGCCTCGTCCATATAAGGCGTTGAAACAAAGAGCGTGATGCCGCGGCTTCGAAGCTCGGAGAGAATGGCCCAGAACTCGCGGCGGCTCACCGGGTCGACGCCGGTTGTCGGCTCGTCCAGGAACAGGATGGTCGGCTCGTAAATAAGGGTGCATGCGAGCGCCAGCTTTTGCTTCATGCCTCCGGATAAAAAATCGGCCCGCCGGCTGGTAAACTCTTCGAGCCGTGCAAAATGCAGAAGCTCCTTCATTCTGGTGCGCCGCTCGGATTCGGACAGGCTGTAGACATCGGCGAAAAACCGTAGGTTTTCCTCGACCGTCAAGTCCCCGTACAGGTTGAATTTCTGGGACATATAGCCGATTTTGCCGCGTACCGCCCGCGCATCGCGGAGGATATCCTTACCCATCAGCAAGACCTTCCCAGACGTCGGCTTCAGGATGGTCGCCAGAACCCGTATCGTGGTCGTCTTCCCGGCCCCATCCGGCCCCACCAGGCCGAATATCTCGCCTTCCTCAACCCGAATACTCACACCATCAACCGCCCGAACACTCGGAAACTCCACTATTAAATTATCCGTTTCGATAATATAGTTACTCATAGTTTAAAATCTTAGCCCGCGTTCTCGACCCTAGTCGAGCACTGCATCTGCAGGCATTCCCGGCTTCAACTGTTCCTTTGGATTGTCGACTTTGATCGTCACGCCGAATACCAGGTTGCTCCTTTGCTCCTTGGTCTGAACGTTCTGCGGTGTAAACTCGGCCTCGGACGCGATCTCGGAAACCTTGCCCGTAAACTCATCGTTCGGATACGCATCCACACTTACCGAAGCCTTTTGGCCGACTTTTACCTTACCCAGCTCTTTCTCGTCCACATAGATGGTCAAATCAAGCTCGGATATCTTGCCGATTGTTGCAAGCGTGGCGCCAGGGCTTGCCATCTCGCCCACCAAGAACGGCAGGCTGAGCACGACCCCATCAGCGGGGGATTTTACGACCGCATACGATTGCTGGGTCTTGGCGATGCTAAGACTTGCTTCCGCCTGATCGAGTTGCGCCTGGGCTATCTTTCTCTTGTTCGACGTGTCGGCATCGTCCACCCCGGCCTTTGCCGCATCGACTCCCGCCTTTGCGACCGCAACCTGATCTTTCAATACCCTATCATCCAACACAACCAGGACCTGTCCCTTCTTTGCATTGCTTCCCTCGCTCACCTTAACGTCGGTTACCTCAGCGGCAACCTGCGAGCCGATGTTTAGCTCGGCAGCTTCAATCGTGCCCGACCCTTCGATTCTACCGTTCGCGGATTTGCCGCCGTTTGTATACGAATTCCACCCGACATAACCCACGCCGAGCACTACAAGCGCAACAACAACCACGGCCACCTTTTTATTCATAGTCCACCCTCCAAAGATACAGGTTAAGATACTAATAACAGTCCTTAATAGATGAAGCTATTAATGCACGCTTACGTCCGCGGGCATACCTGCCTTTAAAACGCCATTCTTATTAACGACCTCGACGATCACCTTGACCACCCTCACAAGCTCCAACCTATCCGTCGTCATATTCGAGGGTGCAAACGTCGCCTTACCACCCACCCCGATTACCTTGCCTTCAAACACCTGCCCCGGGGCGGCATCGACTTCCACATCAACGGAATCGCCGTTTTTAACCGTACCGACTTCATCCAGCGGGACATAGATAGCAAGCCTCAAGGTACGAGTGCGCACAATCGACATAACCGTCTGTCCCGGATACACCACCGAACCCTCAGATATCCTGATGGCGGTGATGTTGCCGGATGTTGATGCACGTACCGTAGTCGCATCCAGCGCTTGTCTCGCAATCCTCACTCCCACCTCGGCCTGGTCTCTTCTTCGTTTGAGCAATTCTATCTTCCTCGAGAGCTTGGAAACACCCTCGGATATTTTCGTCCTTGCCTCGGCGATTTTCGCCTGCGCCTGGTCCATTTTCGCCAAGCCCTGGTTGAACCGTTGCTTACCTTGCGCGAGCCCCGCCGTAGCAGCGCCAATCCCTTTGGCAAGCTTTGCTTTTGCGGTAGACATCTGCCCTATGGTAGCCGTGAGCTGCGCCTTTTTCTGCAGAACGCCTTCCAGCATCCCCTTCGCCTGAGCGACCTTCTGCGGCTTAGCGGGGTCGCTATCGGGTAGCGCCTGTGCGGCAGCAAGCGATTGCTGTGCGGCGTCTTCCGCCTGAGTTACCGACGAGAGCCCTTCCCGTGCTTTTGCAAGACCCGCCGTCACAGATGCGAGCTTACTCTTTAACCCGGCCACCTTTGTTTGGCCTTCCGTATATTTTGCCGCAAAGGTCTGTTTGGCCTCGGCGCGTTTTGATTTCAGCGTAGCCTCGGCCCGGTTCAAATCGGCCCTCTTGCTTGAAATATCGCTTCGCGAGGCGCCAAGACTATCGAGTGTCGCCTCGATGGTATCGTACTGGGCTTGGGCTTTTTTCAGGTTTTGCTTTGCCAGCGTATCGTCAACCGTAAACAACACATCGCCCCGCTTAACAAAATCCCCCGGCTCGACCTTTACGTCTTTCACTACACCCACAGGCTTCTGGGATGTTCTCACCGACAGAGGTTGTGCCTGCTTGCCTTGCTCCATGCCGATCAACGCAAGTTCGGCCGGGACGCTCACGGCGTTCTTTTCATCCTCCAGCGCACCCGATGTCGTAATCGATACCTTAACCGCATTGCGTCCCTGCCCGGCCTCCGCAAAGAAGACCAGCGAAAGCGCTATAAGCAATGACGCAACACCAACGGCGATAGCCTTAGTCTTCATGCCTGCTCCTCAGCCCGTTTAAAGCGATGTCCATCGTGTTGTCCGCGATTTCTTTAGCGTTGAGCTTTCCGGTAAATAACTTGGCCTGCAATAATTGCCCGACCACCAGACTCAAAATACCGAGCGCCGCCTTACCGGGGTCAACCTGCCTGAATTCCCCGGATTTAATCCCCTCTTCGATTATCGACTCAAGCAGATGCAGGTATTCTTCACGAAAACCGGCCATAACATCCCTGGTAGCCGAATCCGTCGATGCCAGACTATGTGCAAAAAAAGGGATTATCGGCCCAACGATTTTTACTGTTTTCATATGATTGCGAATAATAAGGTCGATTTTCTTTGAAGCGGTCTCCGCCTTATCCATGCCTTTTTCTATCTTCGAGAACAGGCGGGCTTTTCCGAACTTGAGAATGGAGACCAAGATGTCTTCTTTTTTCTCGATGTAATAATAGATGGTTCCCTTTGCGATACCGGCATCATCGGCGATATCCTGAATCGACGCCTTATCGAAACCCTTCTCATCAAACACCTTAGCGGCGCTCGCCATTATCTTCAGACGCGTACGCTCGCTTTTCGTCATGGGACGCGAGTCCTCTTCAAAAAGCTCTATGAAGTTCTCGTTGTCATCTTTATCAGGCATATGCCCTTCCTTGCCGACCTTGCGGTTTACTCCTCTTGCGGTTTACTCCGATATCAATGGCCTCAGCGAACCATCCAGTTGCATATCAGGTTTGGTTATACGCTAGTTATTTCGACCAGCTGGTCAATTTAATTATATCCTTTTCGACCAATTGGTCAATTATTTTTGACTGCAGGGTCAAAAATAGCATTAGAGCATGCGCATAACCGTAGCTGAGTAAATAAGCATGCCTTCCCTTACTTACCCTTTATTCCCAAGATCGGGGATTTATAGTTTACGGATGGCCGGATGGATATGGTCGACGCGGGCGGATATTTGGATGTGTAACTTAAGGGACGTTGTTTATATACGCAAAATACTTTGGTGTAAGAGCCACTTTGTATAACTGTATGATGTTTGTAGCATTTTGAAGATGCGAACAACGCCAGACTCCCCTTTGTCTCCGGATAAAGCCAACGTTCGATAGGGACGCACTATGGCTGACGCTTTTAATTCTTTTAATGTTTAATCCCACTTCAGGGCTGTGTGGTATTGCAGGATAGGTGATATGTGTAATCAATAGTACTGCTAGTCAATGTAGGTGTGATTTAAAGGTAAAGGAAACGAGGGGTCTGCAGGTGGGTGCCCTTGTCGTAGCCGAAATTGAGCGACGTGGGCCGGAGCTTATCGCTTATGTGGTGGTTGAAAAATCCGTGGCCCTTTAGGGCCGGATAG
>NZ_PFNG01000084.1:15141-17883 GCF_002791875.1 Candidatus Aquicultor secundus
GCCCCAAGACCATGTTCCCCAGCACTCACCACATCCAAAAATCCAAGCATAAACTCACTCCTTCCCCAGATGCTTAACTCCCCACCACCTGGGGAATAATACAAACAAATCACTAAAGCAACCCTGTTCAAATATAATCCTGCTTGCATTGGTTAAAAATAACAGCTAAATTTTATGTAAACTTGAGAAAGGAATGGTTCTAATGGAGCAAGCGTACTGCGAAGCATTACAGATCGCATTTGAATTTGAGAAAAACGGTGAAACATTTTACCGTCAGCTCATCGATAAAGTAACCGACCCCTTCGCAAAAAAAGTCCTGGAGTTTCTGGCCGATGAAGAAATCGAGCACGTTCGAAAAATCGAAGAATTCAACGACTCTCTCCTTGGCAAAGGCGGGTTCGATTTTGATGCCGAATGCGGCCTCGAACTTACGGATAGAATCCGCGTAATGACCCAGGCACGGATGAAAGAAGCCGAGAAAAACGTCAATCTCAACAGCAACGACCTGGATATCTACGATGTGGCGATGCTGCTTGAAACAAAAAGCTACGAACTCTACGAACGTGCCCTGGCTGTGCCACAAGACGAAAAGGTGGAAACGTTCTTCAGGTTCATGCTTTATGAAGAGAAAGAGCATTACGATCTTCTCGCCTACTCGAAGCGGTACCTTGAAGACCCCGCTTACTACTTTGAAGAATACGGCGGCTGGATTTTTGGCTAAGGTCGAGCAATTTTGCACTGCCCATACGGGATGTCCCGGGAGGAGATTTTGAAAATATCGAATAGCTAATCGGGCCAAAAAGCCCCGCTATCCGGCGGGGCTTTTTCTTATGGCTCTATACTGCATAAACCCTACGAACTCGTAGTTACTTAGCACCTCCGGTATCGGTGGTACTGCTGTTTGCACCTGCGGCTGCACCAGTTTCCTCGACAATGCTTCCGCCAACATATATGGGAGGCTTCTTTTCGACTATCTTTTCCGCTGTGACCTGACCCGGGTGCTGGCCCTTAATCAAGGCATCGATGATCTTGGCGTTGGTCACCTTGGACGGATCGTACTGCACCTCCAAAAGCCTGTTAGAATAATCCGCCTTAAGACTCCCAATGCCTCCCAGCTTAACAAGCTCGGTCATAATCGTTTGCACGCAATCGGTGCCCGCAAGCTCATCCATTTTAAAAGTGGTCAGTTTTGCTTTAGATGCATCGACCTGCCCAGCCGAAAAATCCTCCACCCCACTCATCGGCGGCGCAACCGATGTCTGCGCATTTTGGCTTACCTGGCCACTATTTGGGCTCAATGCCGAAGAACTCGAAAGAGCTACGTAAATAACCAAAGCCAGGACAGCTGCTCCCGCGATCAACCATGGCATCATTTTATTTGTCGATTGCTGCTGTACTGCCCGTGGGCTTGCTTTGCTCTGGTGAACTTTTCCGATTGATTTGCCTTTTTCTTTGCGTTTAGCCATCGTACCATCTCCTCAATACCAAACAACCACTACATTGATTTTCTCAGGAATACCTTATAATTACAAGATTATGTGGCGAACCTTACATAATTGTACCGGCAGGTAAGTCAAACCAGAAACCATAAGCACCAGCGCCCTTATTTGCACTATAACGCCAGTTAAGATACATTAAGACCATGAGGGGTGAACATGAGCAACTCTGAAGAGCAATTCCAATTAAGAATAAGTATCAGGAGCACTGATGGTATCCCACATATTGTGCTTGCCGGCGAATGTGATGCGTTTACCGCATCATTCGCTCATGCCGCTATCAGCTCCCTGATCTCTGAGGGATACAGGGGAATAATCGTTGATATAAGTAGATTAAACTTCATGGACGTCGCGGGGTTCCACGCCCTCGACGATTGCTGCAGGCAGATAACCGAGTCGGGCGGTAAACTGCTGCTCGTCAATCCCGGCGAATACGTCGAGGCTATCTACGACATCTTGCGCGAAAAGGAAAGCTGCGTCATCGTAAAAAGCGTCGATGAGGCGATGGCTCTCCTAGCCCCACCTACCGGCGCTTAAACACCCCTTTACATGGGGCTTGATTACAGTTATGGTTAAAAAAATCTGCAAATCGGTATAAAGAATTTTTGATATGCGGGGTTCGGATTGAACCCCATTCTTTATAGCCACCGGTTTAAAAGGAGAGGTAAGATATGCCAATTAAAAGTGGTTCAACCGTTACGTTGGATTACAAAGTGTACGTCGACGGCCAACTCGTAGATGAGACAAATCCAGACCAGCCACTCGTCTATGTCCAGGGCGAGGGACAGATAATCCCCGGGCTTGAAAAAAACCTTGAGGGGCTTAACGCCGGCGACACGAAAGAGGTCGTTGTAGAGCCCGAGGAGGCATACGGGGAGTACTCCGAAGAGCGGTTTATGCACGTCCCGCGAGAAGACCTACCCACAGACGTCGAACCCGAGGCCGGCATGCAGCTTCAGGCCATGAGCGATAACGGCAGCATGTTTGTAGGCGTCATAACCGATATTAAACCCGATCACGTCGATGTTGATTTTAACCACCCTCTCGCCGGTAAAACACTCCGCTTCGAAATACAAGTCCAAGACGTCGAGGGCTAGAAATAACAAGAACTGGCAAGGAAAAATAAAGACCGGTGTCGGCTACACATTATGTGTTCTCCGGCACCGGTTTCCCGGCTGTTTTAGAATTTACTATTTTATGCCTGATTAATATCTGATTAATATCTGGTTAACTAATTAAATGAACC
>NZ_PFNG01000084.1:17895-18668 GCF_002791875.1 Candidatus Aquicultor secundus
GCTTTAATCCAAAAGCATCCATGGTCATCTGGCACGGTATGAACTTTATGCCCGACATCATGGCCATCTCGATCAAAGTCTCGAGGCTCGCGACCTTTTCGTGCTTAAATATCTGCCTCATCATCCAGGTGCCCATGCCACCCATATTCATCTGGGATATTTTAAGTCTGCTGGTATGACCTTTCTTCATGAATCCCATCATCTTGGTCATCCAGTCCTTGCCTGTGATTCCAACGTTCTTTTTCTTGAACGCTAACAGGCCCCAGAAGGTAACGAACACGGTAACTTCAACGTCATAGGCGGCTGCAGTAGTCGCCAGTATAAGTTGCGGGTAAACCTTGTCCAGATCATCGCTCCAAGCAACTATCGTTGCTTTTTTAGGCTTTTCAGCTTCGCTCACGCCCAGTAACCTCCTTTAATTCTTATAATCCAATCAACACATATAGCTAGAATCTTCGAATTATATGTCTGAGCTGGTAGTTAGCATCTCTAGCTTCTTAATCGGCATGGTTGCGGTAAACATTAGCACATTAGCATGCGCTTACTACAACCCGCCAAACCGCCGACCTTAACCACCTCCGTACTCAACAAGACAAGTCACGGTAGATACTCCAGCATATTCACAATATACTATACGGGGTATTATACACTAAGCACGAAAAAAATGGAAGTAAACTGTTGATAAGGTTACTGTCAACGTTTAGTAGGCGCATCTCGTTGCTTCTTTATGCGAGCGCTCCTAGTCCAGCAATATCACGCAAAACTCCTACCCA
>NZ_PFNG01000043.1:0-7936 GCF_002791875.1 Candidatus Aquicultor secundus
GCAATCGAAAGCGTCACAGTGTACCACCTGTCATTCTGAGCGAAGCGAAGAATCTAGAGCGCACCAGCTTAGCTGAAGTAAACCGTCTAAGCTTTTCACACGTTGTCTTTAATGGGTATTTAAAAAATGACGAGACGGACATAGTTTTACCAACAAAATTTTGGATATTCTCTTGTAATAGCTTGAAAATTAAGGTAAACGTAAGTATATACTTAAGGTAAGGTAAACGTAAATATATACGATTGAATAATAATTGGCATGTTAGTCCTTTTAGAAGCGGACACCCAGCCAATGGGTGCTTGCTTTTTTTTGTTGACTTAGGATGAATGCGAAGCTAGTTTCCATCAAGTAGGGGCGAAGCTTGTCTCCGCCCAAGCCCAGTAATATTGCGGCGGAGCTTGTCTCCGCCCAAAACTAGTCTCCGCATACTAAGAACTTTTGAGGGAGACGATGATAAGCAAAACGTTAACAAATGACACCAGCGCGATAACTGCAGCTCACGCAATGCACGAGTCCAGCACCGCAATTCTGGACGGCACACACGCAGACCTGCTGCTTGAAGAAATACCTCACATAGAAAACCCGTCCGAAGCCCTATGTGGCCTTCTAGCTGACGACATGCCCTTTCTGCTGGAAAGCGCAATGCTCATGGAGCGCTATGGCAGATACTCCATCTTGGGCAGCAACCCCATCATAACCATACGATCAAAAGGCGCGATCACCGAAGTAACCAGGGATGGACGCAACACAATTTACACATCCGATCCGCTGGCGGTAGTGGATGATATGATTAAATCATTCGGGATGCTAGAGAAAGACCGGTTCTCCTGGCTGCCGTTTACCGGCGGTGCGGTCGGCTACTTCGGCTATGACTTAAACAGGCAGATAGAACGGATACCCGACATAGCCGAAGACGACCAGAAAATCCCCGATATTTATCTGGGATTTTATACCGAAGCGATAATCGTAGACCATCTCGATAAAAAAACCTATGCGATCACCTACACTCCCGCAGACAACGCGGAGTCCCTCGATAAGGCGCAATCGCACCTCGACCTGCTTATCCGCAAAGCAACCAAAGCACAGGATGAATTGCATACCGCACCAGGCGATACTTGGCAGCCATTACGTAAAGACAAGCACGTAGTTGCCGCAAACCTGGCATCCAATTTCACCAGGGAAGAATATAAACAAGCGATCGACAAAGCAAAGGAATACATAAGCGCGGGCGATATTTTTCAAGTAAACCTGGCACAGCGGTTCACCGCCGATTTGCATGTCGACCACTACACGCTCTATAAGCTGCTTCGGGAAGCAAACCCAGCCCCGTTTGCGGCGTACCTGGGATACGATGATTTCTCGATTCTTAGCTCGTCGCCGGAGCGTTTTATGTTTGTCAACGATCGTTATGTGGAAACCAGGCCGATCAAGGGCACGAGGCCGCGCTACAAGGACAGCGACAAAGACAAAGCGGCCGTCAGCGAGTTGCAGGCAAGCGAGAAAGACTCGGCCGAGAATGTTATGATTGTCGATGTAAAGCGAAACGACCTCGGCAGGGTATGCGAGTTTGGAAGCGTTAAGGTTCCCGATCTGATGGTTGTTGAAAGCTATGAAGCGGTTCACCACCTGGTATCCACCGTTGTCGGGCAGTTGAGACCCGATATCGGAATGATGGACTTGATAAAAGCGAGTTTTCCCGGCGGATCGATAACGGGCGCGCCTAAAATCAGGGCGATGCAGATAATAGAAGAACTCGAGCCCCACCGCAGAAATCTCTACACCGGCTCCATCGGCTATATCAGCACCAACGGCAAGATGGACACGAACATCGTCATTCGCACCATAATCGCATTAGGGGATAAGGCGTATTTGCAGGTCGGTGGAGGCATCGTAGCCGATTCCGATCCCGAAGAGGAATACATCGAGACCCTGGACAAGGGTCGTGCGCTCTTTAATGCGCTCGGGCTAAAGGAGGGCTCAATTTAGTGGTTGTCTACTTAAGCGGCCGGATCATCGACGAAAAAGACGCAAAAATAAGCGTGTTCGACAGCGGATTTACCCGCGGCAACGGCCTCTTCGAAACCATGCGCGCGTACCACGGCACTATCTTCGCCCTGGATCAGCACCTCGACAGGCTGTACGGCTCGGCCAAGACGCTGGGTTACCCTACCATGCCGGGCAAAACAATCCTTGCAGAGGCTTGTAAAAATACCATAACAGCCAACAATTTAAGCGATGCGAGGCTCCGCCTTACCGTCACCAACGGCTTACCCGGCGCACAAACCCCAACAATCCTTATAACCGCAGTTCATTATAGCGGTTACGATGAGAACCTTTATCAAACCGGCATGTCGGCCATATTGCTAAACGGGTTTCGCACCTCAGGGAACATAACAACCACTCTTAAATCAACCAGCTATCTCTCGTCGGTAATAGCCAAGAAAAAGGCTCAAGAAGCCGGCTGCCATGAGGCGGTTTTGATCAACGAAAAGGGAAGTATCACCGAGGGGTCATACACTAACATATTCGCGGTAACCAACAAAGCCATACTTACCCCTCCGGTTGAAGACGGCCTTCTCCCGGGGATAACGCGAGACATTGTCATCAATATCGCCGTGTCGCATGGTTACACCGTATTCCAACAAACTATTCAGGCCGGCGATATATTTGACATGGATGAGCTGTTTCTTACAAATTCCTTAATGGAAGTCATGCCTCTGACGAAGCTCGATGGAGAGAAAATAGGGGGTGGCCGACCAGGTGAAACGACGCAACAGCTGCTACTGCTGTATGGGGAGCACATGCTTGCTATGCTACGTGGCGACCGTTAACTTATTGCGCCGTCACATAAATCGTAACCTGCGACCCTTCGTTGACCCGCGATCTCGATCCGGGGCTTTGGCTTGAAACGATACCCAGGCCATACTTCTTAACGTTTTTCTTTTTCATGTCGCTGCTAACGACAACACTAAAACCTTTTGATTGCAGCAACTGGCTTGCCTTGCCCTCGCTCAGCCCAATAACGTTCGGGACCACAACCTGGCCACCCTCACCGCTGATTACCAGAGTTATCATCGATCCCGGCTGGGTCATATATCCCGCAGGCGGTCTTTGCCCTATCACCGTCCCCGCCGGCTGATCGCTTAAACGGTACTCGCCCGTTACAAGGAAGCCGCTTCCCTCAAGCTCGTTCTGCGCCTGGTCTAATGTCAATCCAACAACATTCGGAACAGCGATTCCTTCTCCCGATTGCGGTTGATTATTAATCAACCCGCTGCTAATCGAAAGCTCAATGATCGTGCCTTCCTTAACACCCGTGCCCTCAGCCGGGTTCTGCTCGAAAACCTGTCCCGTAGGTGCATCCGACGGCTTATTCACAACGCTTGAGCCGAGTTTAAGCTCCGTTAGCGCCTTGATCGCATCTACCTGCGTCATCCCGATAAGATTAGGCACCGGAATCGGTTTATGAATGTCGCACACTTTAAGGTTTTTGGGCTTATACTTACGAACGAACACGTGTCTGCTGACCTTCGGGCAGAATTCGCCGGCCAGCTTGTTTGACTCATCGCACAGAGATATATAGGTCAGGCTTCCGCGGGGCGCATCCGCAAAATCATGCTCGGGGACATTCTTGAGCGCCCGCTTCATGAACGCCGACCAAATTTGCGCCGGGAACTTCCCGCCCACAACTTTAATCCCATGGATGTTTCGCATCGGTGTATTCCCGTCCTTGAAACCGACCCAAACCGCCGCAGCTAAATCCGGGGTATATCCGCAGAACCAGGCATCGCAATAATTTTGCGTTGTGCCGGTTTTTCCTGCTGCCGGCCTTCCTATCCTGGCACGGGTGCCGGTTCCGCCGCTTATTACTTCTCGTAAAATATCTGTTACCAGGTACGCCACAGCGGCGTTGATTACTTGCCTGGGCTCTGCTTTGTGCTTATATACCGTCTGGCCGTTCGGCAGATCGATTCTCTCGACGCCGTAGGGTTCGTTATACTGCCCGTTGTTTGCAAAGGTCGAATATGCGGACGCCATTTCAAAAGGCGTCACACCGACCTTGAGTCCCCCTAATGTAATCGCCGGGTTTGCATTCAGATCGGCTGTAATACCGAGCAATCTGGCCGCATCGATCACCTTGTCGACGCCGATTTTTGCCACAAGCCCCGCATAAACCACGTTGACCGACCAGGCGGTTCCCCTGCGCAGGCTCATAGACCCAGCCCCCGATTCACCCGACGAGTTATGTACGGTCCATGGCCTGTTTCCCGGGATTTTAAACGTCTGTGGCGAGGACGCATCAAACCTGTCGTCGGGCGATATGCCGCTCATAAGCGCTGCAGTCAACGTAAACGGTTTAAACGCCGACCCAGGCTGCCTCGGCCCCTGGGTTGCTATATTAAGCTTCTGCTTGTTGTAGTCCTTACCGCCGACCATCGCCTTGACCGCCCCGGTTTTTGGATCGATCGCCACGAGTGAGACATCGGGGTCTCGAGGGCTCGGCAAATACTTCTTCCAGGCAAGCTCTGCGCTCTCCTGCATTTTCGGGTCGAGCGTCGTATATATCTTCAGCCCCTGGGAGTAAGCATCTTTCTCGTTAAAGCCGGTCTTATCCAGCGCATTTCTTATAAGCCAATCCGCATAATATGGGGCAATTCCCACGTAACTTTGTTTTTTCGGGAGCACCGACATAAGCCGCCCCTCAGCCGCTTTAGCCTCAGCTTTTGATATATATCCCTGCTCGGCCATAAGGTCGATAACCAGATTGCGTCTTTCTAATGCCTGCGTCGGGTATTTATACGGATTGTATCCCGCTGGGTTCTTAATCATACCGGCGAGGAGCGCACTTTGCTCAACACTCAGTTTGGTGGCCGGAATACCGAAATATGACTCGCTTGCGGCCTCAACGCCATACGCCCCACTGCCAAAATAGATGGTATTTAAATATTTCTCGAGGATTTGCTCTTTGGAATAGTTCCGCTCAAGCGCCGTCGCCAAAAAAGCCTCCCGGATTTTTCTCTGAACGGTCTTTTCCGGGCTAAAGTAGGCATTTTTAACATACTGCTGAGTAATTGTAGAAGCACCCTGCGCCGCCTCACGGTTTTTCACGTCCCGCACCAACGCACCGATTATTCGAACGTAATCAATGCCTTTATGCTCATAAAAGCGCTGGTCTTCAACCGAGATAACGGCTTTCTGTAAGACGGGCGAGATCTGATTAAGCGGCACAATCGTCCGATTTTCATGGAAAAGCCTGGTTATGACCGTTCCATCGGCCGCATAGATATAGGTAGTTTGGTTTTTAATAACGCCTTTGACATCGCCTATATCGGGGAGATTACGGACTGATTCGTAGACAAACGTGCCGGCCACCGTCGCCACCCCGAACAATAATGTGAAAATTGAAGCCAATATCTTGTGTCTCAAGATAAATCCCAAGTTATTGCGCCTCCGAATGCTCCGATTTCTGCTGCAAAAAACAGTTCTTAACCGATTGCCGTCATAAATAGATTGCCATAAATAAGCTTATTTTGCTAGATTTATCTTTTGCCTCAAACGATGCGGCAACGCTTGTCGAAAACATCGATATAAATAAGCTTATTTTGCTAGATTTATCTTTTGCCAGTAGCAGGGCAAGCGATGCTTACAGCCTAGAACAATTAATCACGGCAATAGTAATATTTGCACCCAAATCTATATGTCATTCTGAGCGATAGCGAAGAATCTCGACTTCTGTTTTCTTTGCTCTTTCTATGGTAGGATAAACTGAAGAAATTTCCGGGAGGTGAAAGAATTGCGCGAGAAAGTAGAGGCTGCGCTTGAAAAGATAAAGCCGGGACTTCAGGCAGACGGTGGTGACATCGAACTCGTCAACGTTACCGACGATGGTGTCGTTCAGGTAAGGTTACTTGGTTCCTGTGCCGGATGTCCTATGTCGCAGATGACACTGACGCATTACGTAGAACAGACACTAAAGGAAATGGTTCCTGAGGTAAAAATGGTACAGAACGTTCTCGTTTAAATTTTGTGACATAAACAGGTATTGAACCATAGATTTGAGTATGCAGCCGAGGCTTGAGGCCTCGGCTGCTAGTTTTCATAATTTATACTATTTTCTGGGGTGATTTGATTGAAAAAGCCGGAGATTCTATCCCCGGCCGGGAACATGGAGCGGCTGGAATACGCCATAGCCTACGGCGCCGATGCCGTCTACATAGGGGGGCGCAACTTCAGTCTGCGCGCCAAAGCCGGCAATTTTTCGATCCACGACATAAAAAAAGCCGTTGAAATAGCCCATAGCGCGGGGAAAAAACTTTACATAACGCTCAACATATTCGCAAGAAACAGCGATTTTAGGGAGCTTTCAAACTACGTCGGCGATCTCGCCAATGCCGGTGTCGATGCGGTAATCGTAGCCGACCCCGGGGTTTTGAGCACCGTCAAAGCGGTTGCCCCACAGTTACAAATTCACATCAGCACTCAAGCGAACGTTACCAACACCGCTGCCGTTGATTTCTGGGCATCCCAGGGCGCGTCAAGAGTCGTTCTGGCCCGTGAGTTGACCGCCCCTGAGATCGCCGAGATTTCAAAAAACGCCACCATCGAGACCGAGGCATTCGTCCACGGAGCCATGTGTATTTCCTATTCCGGCAGGTGCCTGATGAGCAAGTTCCTCGCCGACCGCGACGGCAACCGAGGCGACTGCGCCCACTCCTGCCGCTGGAAATACCACCTGGTAGAAGAGAAGCGCCCGGGGCAGTACCACGAGATTCAAGAGGATGAAAGAGGCACATACTTCTTCAACTCAAAAGACTTGGCGCTAATCGGGCATATCCCCGAACTCATGCAATGCGGCCTCGCAAGCCTTAAAATCGAAGGCAGGATGAAGACCACCCATTACGTTGCCGCAATAACAAAAATATACCGAAAAGCCGTTGACCGCTACTTCGATAACCCAGATAATTATAGGCCTGATCCGGAGTGGTTCGAAGAAATCGAAAAGGTAAGCCACCGCCGGTATTCAACCGGCTTCTTCCTTGGCGACAAAGGGGAAGAGATCCTCGATTGCGCGCGGTATGAGAAGTCGCATGATTTTGTCGGCGTTGTTGAAGGGTACGATAAGAGCAACGGTCTGGTGATCGTGTCGGTCAGGAACAGGCTTAAGACAACCGAACCAATCGAAGTACTGAGCCCGAACAACCTGATAAGCGACTATCTGATACCGGAAATGTTCACCGTACAAGAAGGTGAAATAGGCGGCCCTGTTGAAGTCTCACATGCCGGGTTTAAGGTAGGCATACC
Source organism: Candidatus Aquicultor secundus (assembly GCF_002791875.1). NCBI lineage: Bacteria > Bacillati > Actinomycetota > Candidatus Aquicultoria > Candidatus Aquicultorales > Candidatus Aquicultoraceae > Candidatus Aquicultor > Candidatus Aquicultor secundus. Next base: position 7,303 of record NZ_PFNG01000043.1, read on the forward strand.
TTCACCGGAGCCGTGGCCCGAGTTCGCAATTCTTCGACGAGCGGTAGATATAAAGTAAGAAAGTAGTAAAAAAGTAGTAATAAATAGTTAAAAGTAGTGAGGTAATCAGTGTTGGCAAAGTTATTCCCAGATCATTACTATAATTCGATCTTCGATATAAACCTGGAGGATTTAAAGCAAGACGGGATTAAAGGGATTATCCTCGATCTCGACAACACTATCGTCGCCCGCAATAGCTCGGTTGCCACCGAGGAGCTAAAGGGGTGGCTCCAGAAAGTCGAGGCAGAGGGATTCAAGGCTTGTATCCTATCCAATAACTGGAAGCAGCGGGTAACCGGAGTAGCCGCTCAGGTGAATCTGCCGCTTGTAGCAAGGGCCGCCAAACCGAGAAAAGGTGCGTTCATACGCGCGATGGAAGTCCTCGGAACCCGTGACGACCAGACGGTTGTAGTTGGCGATCAGATATTTACCGATGTCTTCGGCGGCAATCTTGCGGGTTTGCACACCATCCTCGTCATGCCGATGAGTAACCATGAAGCGTTCCATACAAGGTTTCTTCGCCAACTTGAAAAGCTGGTTATCAAACGCTGGCAAAAACACGGCCTGCACAGCTCATAGTCTAATAGCTATAGTT
>NZ_PFNG01000043.1:7976-15100 GCF_002791875.1 Candidatus Aquicultor secundus
AAAGAAATAAACGGCGCAACAAAAGTAACAGGCATAATTGGATATCCGTTAACCTATACATTCTCGCCGCCCATGCACAACAAGGCGTTCGAGGCGCTCAACCTCAACTACAGGTACCTTCCGTTCGTGGTCGAGCCGAACGCTCTTGAAAATGCCATCGAGGGGATAAAGTCCCTGAATATCCGGGGAATAAACGTAACCATGCCCCACAAGGAAGCCGTAATCGATCTCCTTGACGAACTCTCTGCTGAGGCCGAAACCATCGGCGCGGTCAACACTATAAATAACGATAACGGTCGCCTTATCGGCTACAATACCGATGCCGGAGGTTTCCTTAAATCTCTCAAAGAGGAATCCTTCAATCCGGCCGGGAAAACAGCAATAATTCTAGGCACGGGAGGCGCGGCGAAAGCGGTAGCGGTTGCGCTTGCCCGGGCCGGTGCGGCAAGCATCGTAATAATAGGTAGGTCGGGCAATAAGGCCGAGGCCATTACGTCCAGCCTTATCTCTAATTTCCAGGAAATATCAGGAAAAACGCTCACATTCAGGGATAACCTCGCCGATATTTTCCAAATAGGAGAACTAATAGTAAATGCAACGCCTGTTGGTATGAAGGAAAGCGGAGATCTCCTACCAGTACCTTTAGAGTTTATAAACGCATCGCACTTTGTTTACGATCTTATTTACACACCACTTGAAACCGCACTAATTAATGGAGCACGGCATAAAGGAGCTAAGGCTGCAAACGGGCTTGGTATGCTCTTATACCAGGCGGCCTCGGCCTTCGAGATTTGGACTGGTACCTCCGCACCTGTTGAAGTAATGCGTCAGGCGTTAATCCAAGGTTTAAAGAGCGGAGATAGACCAGATAATGCTGAAGAGGAAAATAGGCGAGTTCCTACTTGATGCCGGAGTAATTACACAAGACCAACTCAGTGAGGCCATAGGTACTTCAAGCAACCAGGAAGACGTGGACCGAAAACTGATCGACCTCGGCTATGTTTCCGAATCGGACATAGCGAAAAACCTTGCTAAACAATTAAACCTCAGCTTCGTTGACCTCGGCGCATACGAGGTTAACACCCAAGCCACCGCGCTTATCTCAAGCGAGCAAATCCATCGCTATAAGGTGCTTCCGATAGAATTTGAAGATGACCGTCTCGTCGTCGCGATGGCCGATCCGACAAATATTTTTGCCATCGACGATCTGCACGTCATGACCGGCTATGAAATCATTCCGGTCGTCGTTTCCGAAAACGATCTCCAATCCGCTATCGATAAGTACAGCACCAGCGATGATATTGTCGAAGAGGCGATTGAAAGTATCAACGATGACGCTGCTAGCGAAAGCGAGATTGCGGCTGAAGAAAAAGAGGCCGCGGGTGCTCCCATCGTAAAGCTGGTCAACATGATCGTTACCGAAGCGGTTCGAGATAGGGCCAGCGACATATTCATCGAACCGCAGGAAAAAGACGTAAGAATCAGGTGCCGGATAGATGGTGTGCTTCATGAAGTCATGCGCTCGCCGAAACATATTCAAGCCGGAATCATCTCACGAATTAAAATTATGGCAGGCCTCGATATCGCGGAGCGCCGCCTCCCTCAAGACGGCCGTTTCGGGTTAGTAATCGATAAACGACCGATCGATTTCCGGGTCGCCACGCTACCAACCATACATGGCGAGCAGGTAGTTCTCAGGGTGCTGGAAAAAGAAAGCATAATGATGAACCTCGACGAACTCGGGTTTTTATCGGGTTCGCTCGATATGTTTAAGGAGTCGTTCACCAAGCCCTATGGCGCAATCCTCATTACCGGACCAACAGGAAGCGGCAAGACAACGACGCTTTATTCCGTTCTTAACTTGCTTAACTCAAAAGAGAAGAACCTTATTACGGTAGAAGACCCGGTTGAATATCGTTTGCCCAACATAAGCCAGGTCCAGGTCAACACAAAAACCGGTCTATCATTTGCCGGCGCTTTACGATCCATACTACGCCAGGACCCGGATATCGTTATGATAGGCGAGATCAGGGACGAGGAGACCGCTCTTATCGCAGTCGAATCAGCGCTTACCGGTCACCTTGTTCTCTCAACGCTCCACACGAACAACGCTCCGGCAACGCTGACCAGGCTTGTTGAGATGGGGATAGAGCCGTTTTTAGTATCGTCAGCGGTAGATTGCATTGTATCACAGCGCCTTGCCCGCAAGCTCTGTACGCGCTGTCGAGAACTCTTTACACCTACGCAAGAGGAGTTAATCGAGGCCGGTTATACGATCGATGGCAGCGAGCCAACCGAGATTTACCGAGCGCGTGGCTGCAAACGCTGCGGCAATACCGGCTACCACGGACGCATAGGCCTCTACGAGATCATGACCATGACAGAAGGAATAGAACGGCTCCTTGTTGAAAACGCATCGCCCGAAGAGATTACCGAACTCGCGCTCGCCGAAGGCATGCTAACGTTACGAAAAGACGGCCTCGAAAAGGTTCGTTCCGGCCTGACTTCGATAGAAGAAATTTTAAGGGTTACCGTATAGAACCGTTACAGGAATAGATTATGCTGAAAGAAAAATCCGACGAAATACTTGCGAACATACTGGTAAAAAAAGGCATACTCTCGCACGACGACCTGGAGAGAGTCGAAGAAAGTATCGATTGCGATACCTCACTGGCGCAAGCCTTGGTTAACGAAGGCTTGCTTGATGGCGACACTATAACCGAACTGCTGGGGTCGAGCGACTTTAACTTCGTCGATCTTAGCGAATACCACATAAACGTCTCAGCCACCTCGATATTGCCCGAGACGTTCGCCAGGCGATACAACGTTCTACCTATAGATTTTGAAAGGGACAAACTCGTCGTTGCCATCGCAGACCCGACAAATGTTGTAGCCCTGGATGACCTGCAAATGATTACCGGCTACGAAATAAAAGCGGTGGTCGCGCTTGAAGATGAGATAAAGATAGCCCTCAACCGCTACTATAGAGCAACAGAAGCCGTCAAAGACCAGGTAGATACCCTGCGCCTACTAGAGGATTCCCGAGGGGGAATAAGCGGCCTCCGAGAAGTATCCGAAGAAGCCCCGGTCATCAAGCTTGTCAACATGATCATCATAAAGGCTATCAACGAGCGTGCAAGCGATATTCATGTCGAACCTCAGGAAAAAGAGCTGCGCATACGCTACCGCGTAGACGGTGTGCTCCACGAGTCCATGTGCTCACCAAAACAAATCCAGGCGGGCGTTATCTCCAGGCTCAAAATTATGGCCGGCCTCGACATCGCCGAAACCAGGATACCCCAGGACGGCCATTGCGACCTTATGGTCGCAGGTAAAATGATAGATTTCCGGGTATCAACTCTGCCGACTATTTACGGAGAGAGGGTTGTCCTTAGGATACTGAGAAAAGAAAGCATCCTGATCGATCTCGACGATCTTGGTTTCTTGCCCGAAAGCCTTAATAAGTTTAAGTCTTCATTCAACAGGCCCTATGGTGCGGTTTTTGTAACGGGCCCAACAGGAAGCGGCAAGTCGACAACGCTGTACGCAGCACTAAATATCCTAAATAACAGCGCAAAGAATATCATCACCGTCGAGGATCCGGTCGAGTACCGCCTTCCGGGCGTCAACCAGATACAAGTAAATTCAAAAACGGGCCTGACTTTTGCCAGGTGCCTCAGGGCGATCCTTAGATCATCACCCGACATAGTTATGGTGGGCGAGATAAGGGATAAAGAAACGGCCCAAATTGCAGTAGAAGCCGCACTTACCGGGCATATGGTTCTCTCGACACTACATACAAACGACGCCCCCGGCGCCATTACCAGGCTCACCGAGATGGGCACAGCGCCATTCCTGATAGCGTCTGCAATCGAGTGCATCCAGGCCCAAAGGTTGGCACGACGTCTGTGCCCGGCGTGCAAGGAGGAATACGAGCCCCCAATCGATGCCCTCACAAGGATCAACTTCCCGATGGAAGGCGAAGAACCTTTAAAACTCTATCGCCCAAAAGGCTGCCCCAGATGCAACGGCACCGGCTACAAGGGCCGGGTGGGTATTTATGAAGTCATGGTTCTCAGCGAAACCATTAAAGACTTATGCGTCAAACGGGCGACCGCCGATGAAGTCAAGCGCGTCGCAATCGCCGAGGGCATGAGGACTCTCCGCCAAGACGGCTTCGAAAAAGTTCGCACGGGCATGACCTCCCTTGAAGAAATCATGCGCGTCATAATCTAGCCATCAGCTTTCAGCGCTCAGCCATCAGCTTTTATGTGGGTCTAGAATGCGGGCTTTAGTTAGCAGTTAGCAGTAGGCAGTTAGCAGTTAGCAGTAGGCGGTATGCAGTTAAGAACCAGGGTTCACTAGCTGTCATTCTGAATGAAGCGATAGCGAAGTGAAGAATCGAGAGAGCACTCAGCATTATTAGAAGCATGAGGGTTTAAGCTTAGATAAAGCATATTTTAGATAAAGGTTTTAGCTGAATGCTGATAGCTGATAGCTGAGAGCTTTAGCTCTCAAGCCGCTACTAAACCCGTCCGATAGGTAACTAGATTCCTTTTAAGAATATCCGGGAGGTTTTACGTTGCTTGATATTAATGATTTGTTGATGCAGGTACTAGAAAGAAAAGCATCAGACTTGCACATTACGGCAGGGACACCCCCAATGGTCAGGGTCCACGGCGATCTTCAGGCGCTCGATTACCCAAAGCTGACGCCAAACGATACTAAGGAACTTATCTATAGTATCCTTACCCAGGACCAGAGGGAGCAGCTCGAGAGAAACTGGGAGTACGACTTTTCTTATGGGCTCACCGGCCACGCAAGGTTCAGGGTAAACGCATATTACCAGAGAAGCAGCGTAAGCGCCGCCTTCAGAATTATCCCCGTAGAGATAAAATCACTGGACGATCTGGGGCTTCCGCAATCGCTCGAGTTGCTCGTAAGGCGTCCGCGAGGACTAGTCCTGGTTACAGGCCCGACCGGTAGCGGTAAGTCAACAACACTGGCGACGCTCCTCAACATCATCAACGAAAACAGGTCATTCCACATAATTACAATCGAGGATCCAATCGAGTACCTGCACACACATAAACAATCTATCGTTAACCAAAGGGAAGTCGGATCGGATACTAAATCCTTCGCCAACGCCCTTAAATACGTTCTTCGCCAAGACCCGGATGTCATACTTGTCGGTGAGATGAGGGATATGGAGACGATTTCGGCGGCATTGACTGCGGCCGAAACCGGTCACCTCGTCTTCTCAACGCTCCACACGCAGGATGCGCCGCAGACCATCGACAGGATCATCGACGTTTTCCCGCCGCACCAGCAGCAACAGATACGAATCCAGCTGGCCGGTACATTACAGGGAATCGTCTGCCAGCAGCTACTGCCGACGGTTGACGGCGCGGGACGCTGTGTCGCTTACGAAATCCTTATGCCGACGCCGGGCGTCAGAAACATGATCCGCGAAGCGAAGACGCACCAGATATATAACGCCATGCAGACGGGCTCCAAGCATGGAATGGTAACTATGGACCAGTGCCTTGCCGATCTGCATAGATATGGCAAGATAACATTCGAAATGGCGGTACAAAAAGCATCCGATCCAAACGATCTGAGGCAACTTCTCGGAAGGACCGCTTAACAACTGATTATGCAACTAACGGACAGCATAAACGAGGTACATTATGCCAACAACATTCACGTATAAGGTAAGGGACGGCGGGGGAAGCCTGCTAAACGGCCAAATCGACGGCGATAACTTAACGATGGTCGCAAACAAACTCAGGCAAACCGGCTATATCGTCATCGAGCTTAAAGAAAAAAGCCTGGCCCAAAGGGATATAAACCTGCCATTCGGCAACAAAGTAAAATCAAAAGACCTGACGGTATTCAGCCGCCAATTCGCAACAATGATCAACGCCGGCTTATCCCTAACAAAATGCCTGGCAATCCTCGCCGAACAGACTGAAAGCAAACCATTAAAAGCGGTGACTAGCGAAGTCCTTAAAGACGTCGAACAGGGCAAGGGACTTTCAGATGCAATGGCGAAACATCCGAAAATATTCCCACCCATATATATTAATTTGGTAAGAGCAGGCGAGACGGGCGGTGTTCTCGATGAAGTCCTCATGAGGGTCGCCGAGCACTTTGAAAAAGAAGCATCCATAAAGGCAAAGATCAAATCGGCCATGGCCTACCCAACCGCCATGTTCTCGTTCTCGATGATCATCACTTTTGTGCTTATAACCTTCATTGTGCCGCTGTTTGTAAAAATGTTCGACGATATGGGTGGCGAACTTCCACTTCCAACAAAGATCCTTCTTGGCGCAAGCAACTTCATGCGCTCAAGCTGGTTCATCATTATCCCCGCCTTAATCGGCCTGCGGTATTTGTATAAACGCTACAACAACACACCTAATGGCAAGATGAAAATAGATGCCTTTAAGCTCCGCTTGCCGATTTTCGGTGCTTTAGCAAAGAAAATGGCTGTATCCAGGTTTAGCCGAACGCTCAGCACCCTAATGGCCAGCGGCGTTCCTATACTTCAGGCGCTTGATATCGTAGCCGACAGTGCCGGAAACGCGGTTGTCACAGATGCGGTCAAGAATGCCCGAAGCAGCATTAAAGAAGGCGAAACGATCTCGAAACCTTTAGCCGGAAGCAAGGTATTTCCGGCAATGGTTGTTCAAATGATAGCCGTCGGCGAAGAAACCGGCGCCCTCGACACCATGCTCAAGAAGATTGCCGACTTCTACGACGAGGAAGTCTCTAATACCGTAGATGCACTAACGTCAATCCTTGAGCCGATGATGATCGTGGTAATGGGCATTTTAATCGGTGGCATTATCGTCAGTCTCTACTTGCCGATGTTCCAGGTCATCACCTTGATTAAATAGGACAGACATCTCTATGCGAAGTTAGCAATCGATAACCAGCTAAATGGTAATTATTGCAAAATTATTACTAAAGTAAGTTGGCCTGCAACCGATATATAAGATACAAAAACGTCTTTTGTAATGAAAAAGGAATCCTACCGCAAGGTAACAAATGCCTTTTTCTTTTAAATAAGACCGACCGCTTTAAGACTTCTGATAAGGAGGTGAAAAAATGAGATTCTT
>NZ_PFNG01000043.1:15127-18565 GCF_002791875.1 Candidatus Aquicultor secundus
CCGATCTTTAACAACGCCAGGGCTTCCGCTTGGCAGAGGACATGCCAGGCTAATCTGAGGACGCTTGATGGCGCCGTACAGACATACGCTGCAGATAATCCAGGAGCTACCTTCCCACAAAACTATACTGACCTGGAAAACGCTCTAAAGGGTAAATACGTAAAAGAGATGCCGCACTGTCCTCAAGACAGTTCTAAGGATTATGTAGTCACGCCAGCTTCAGGCAATACATTGCCTCCGATAATTTCATGCCCTAACGACAGTGCTACTCACAAGTATCCGTAAAACATAGCCGGAAGGCTATCGAAAAAGAGCGGCAAGAAATTGCCGCTCTTTTGTTTTTTTGGTTTTGCCGATAACAAGACTATCTTAACCATTCTAGGAGATAAAGTTGGAACAGAGACTCGATAATACACCTATAAAAGCAAGCAAAACTTGCTCCTACGTCGAGACAATCAATTCCACGATTAGGTTTTTTCTATATCTTCTGGTTGTGATCATACCGTTAGCAATTTCCCCCTCATCGCTTAACCAGGCGTTATCGCTAAAGTACTTACTCTTCAAGTTGGTCACAGCGGTAGTAATCTGTGTTTATCTAACGATGATAGTTCTTAGGGGCGCTAAGATACGAGTTAGCGGCTTAGAGTTACCTCTCGCGATATTTCTAATCTTCATGGGTATCGCAACCATGCTTTCCGCCAATATTCATACGAGTATAGAAGGTAGTTACATCAGGTATGATGGGTTCTTAAGCTATCTGATCTGCGCCGCCTTATTCTTTGCCGCGACACAATCATTTTTTATTTCCGGGCAGGTAGAGACTATAGTAAAGCTTAGCATAGCAACAGCGACAATTGTCTCAGTCTACGGTGTTGCTCAAAGCCAAGGGTGTGACCCGATCCCATGGGGTGTGATGATGTTTGAGAAGACAAGAAGCTTCTCTACGTTTGGAAACCCTGTAATATTAAGCGGATATCTGTCTCTTATGTTTCCACTTGCTATAGCCCTCCTTAAAAAAAGTAAGTCCTCTGTGGATAAGCTACTTTATTCAGTGGCGGTAACAGCAATAGCGCTTTGTCTTGTTACCACGATGAGCAGGGCCGCCTGGATGGGGGGCATTATAGGACTTGTGCTGGTGGTTGCTGGACTAGCGCAAAAGAAACGTTTCAATATCCGAATGGCGGCAGCCCCGACTGTCATCAGCATAGTAGTTATATCTCTTGCTTCAATGGCTATAGGATTACCGACGGTAGCCCACAAGGCCACATCGACGTTCGGCTTCAGCGGAAGCGTTGATAGTAGACTTCTTATGTGGGGGACAGCGCTGAAGATGATTCCTCAAAGACCTCTCTTTGGGTTTGGCCCTGATGTGTTGGACTTGGTATTTCCCCGGTATGAGATTCCCGGTCTGCTTAAATACAATGGCTCAGCCGCTATCGATAATGTGCATAATGCATTCTTGCAGTTGGCGTTGACCGCTGGTATTCCTGCCCTAATCGCCTTTATAGTAATTCTTGTAGTTGTATTTATTAAAGCTTTGAGAGAAATCAAGCGGTCTCAGTCGGTTTCTCCAATTACGGTAGGGCTGGTTGCAGGAATAATAGCATTTCTGGCGCAGAGTCTAACCGGTGTGACAGGGATTGCGACATCAGGATTTCTTTGGTTAAATATGGGGCTTTTGGCTTCGATATGGGCTGAGCCAAAGATCGAACTCAAGCCAGTAACGGGCTTTGCGAAATATCCGCTACTATCTTCGATTATCGTTGTCGGGATAATTGGCGTTGTTCTATCGATAAGGCCTTTTATTAGCGAAAATGCGCTCGGTCAAGCCTGGTTGGCAACACAGCATGGCGACTCCAGGGCGGCCGAGAGTTTCTATAAAAAAGCCATTGTATATAATCCCCAGGATGATAAAGCCTACAGCGGTTTTGGTATCATGCTTGCTTATGAAGGCTATGCTTTGAAAAATATGAGGTTATGGTCAGAAGGCATGAACTACCTCAAAGGGTCTACGCAGCTATCTTCGCACAATCGAGAGAACTATACTTTGCTCGGTCTTGGCTACCTTTACGGAGGTAAAGTTTTTGATGAGCGCAATTTCCGCTATGCAGTAACCAGCCTTGAAAAAGCTGCCGAGCTTGGCCCAAATAATTACACGACGAGAGATCTTCTTGGGATGGCATACCTGGAGGCAGGACGCATGGAGGAGGCGAAACATAACCTCTTGATGGCACTTAGAATTAATCCAAATGATCCTCAAACCCATTATCATATGGGTCGATATTATGAAAAAGCCGGGCACAAAGAAGACGCTCTGTGTGAGTATATTGCCGCCGTTATGATAGATAAAAATTACAAGGATGCAAAAACTGCGTATGAGAGGCTGATTAAACGTGGAAATGACTAGTTTTTTGGACTCAGAGATTAAACATGTTAAGGCCAAGAAAATCGCACTCGGCATAATTGTAGCTGTTATTATTATAACTGCCTTCGTTGTTGACCGGTATATAAATGCGGACAGGGTGTATTACCTGGCAGTTCATCAGCAGGAAGAAGGCAATGTAGTCGAGGCAAAAAAAGGCTATGAAGATGCCCTGCACATGAATCCTTGGCACGCAGATGCAAATTATCAGCTTGGTATCCTTCTGAGTAGAGAGGGCAAAACATCCGAGGCCGTCAAACTGATACAACGCGCATTGCAATTGAAAGACGAACCGGATTATTACGTTGGCTTGGGACACCTCTACCTAAACAAGCTCAAAGACGCGAGCCGTGCTGAGGCGAGTTTCCGCAAAGCATACGACCTTGACCCTAAGAACTACTATGCTTGTTCTATGCTTGGCAATCTAGCGGAACGGCGCCACAATAACGACAAAGCGATTCAATATTATGAACAAGCGATTCGACTCGACCCACAGTTGACAGCCTGCTATAAGAATCTTGCGGCAATTTATGATGCAAAGGGTATGACTGGCAAAGCGGGCGAGTACTGGCGGGATGTTCTCAGGATAAACCCTAAAGACGAGGATGCGAAGGCGTACTTTAAGGTCGGGAAATCGGCTAACTAATCGGAGCGAACCATGGATTATTTTTATACCATCGCATTCTTTATATTCGGCGCTGTTATAGGCAGCTTCGTAAATGTCTGCGCGTATAGGATTCCAAAAGGCGAATCCATCGCATATCCGCCTTCGCATTGCCCTAGTTGCGGCGAAGCCATACGCTATGCCGACAATATTCCGGTTGTAAGCTACCTCATATTGGGCGGAAAATGCAGGAGCTGTGGCTCAAGGATAAGCCTGAAGTATCCAATTATAGAACTATTAACAGGAGCTTTATGGGCTATAACCTATTCCCGTTTCGGCCTCTCGCTTGAACTTGGTTACGGGCTATTCTTCATAACCATACTTATTGTGTTATCAGCCATCGATTACGACA
>NZ_PFNG01000043.1:18584-25043 GCF_002791875.1 Candidatus Aquicultor secundus
GCGCGTTGTTGCTGGTCCTCTATCCACTAAATATCAAGACGATACCGCTCATCGAAAACCTGAGTTCCGGTTGGGCCATCGGCGGGTTTTTTGTAGGCGGCGGGCTTCTCTATCTAATAGCTATAATGGCCCGCCTGTTCTTCAAAAAGGACGCGATGGGCGGGGGAGACATCAAGCTGGCGGCATTTATCGGCCTTTACCTGGGCGGGTACGTACTATTAGCGCTTTTCATCAGCTTCGCCTTAGGGGCGATAGTTGGAATCGTGATGATTTCAAGGGACAAAAAGAGCGCCAAGGAAATGATCCCCTTCGGCCCCTTCATGGCCGCCGGCTCTATCCTTACCATCTTCTTCGGCCCCCAGCTTTGGTTGGGGTATTTGAGTATAGCGGGTCTTTCCTAAACTCCTTCTGATCGCCTGGCCAGACCAGCCGTTGTACAGGTGCAAACTTCTTAAGTGACATCACCCAGCAACCGATACATATAGTAGCAAAAAAGGAGATTTGATATGCCTTTCCTAAACCGTTCAGTTGATAAGCTGCGGGAAGAGAGGGCTTTTGGCATTGTTGAAGCACTAATGGCGATGACGTTAATGTCGTTAGTGCTCATCGCGTTACTTGGGCTCTTATCCGCGAGCGTAAAAGCCATCACGAGCAGCAAGCTCTCTACCATAGCAACCCAAATAGTAAACGAGCGCATGGAGCAGGTTAGATCAATGTCGTATGCTGAAGTGGGTTTAACCACCGACACAATAGAGAACGCCTCTGATCCCACCGGTTATCTTCATCCTGAGACGCGAACGGCTTCGGGTGTTCAGTTCACGATAAACTACCGTGTTAAATGGGTGGATGAAACATCAACGGCGAGCACTGAGGATTACAAGCAAGTGTGGGTGAATGTGTCATGGCTCGAGCGGGGCACAACAAGAACGGTAAGCGCGAGCACATTCATTAAAGATAAGCCGACCCAATATGAGCCGCCTACTGTTAATTTTGATAGCGAAACTGCGGCCGACGGCATGATATTCGGTCCGAGCTATACACAGATTCCCCTTAGAGCAACCGGAACAGATGGCGAGAATGACCTTGTTCTTTTGCGCTTTTATATTGGAGGAATAACTCCTGCAGGCGGAATTTACCAGTTTAATCCAACGTACTCCTATCAGAACGATATCCTGCAATGGGACCCGAACGTAACTACGGTTGATTCAAGCGGCGCAACTTCATATACATGGGATGACGGCATTTATGAAGTTATGGTCGAAGTATGGGATTCTCATGGCTTAAGGGATGCTAAGAGTATTTTCTGGACGCTTGATCGGTTTCCACCGATATGGGACCCGGGAAATCCCGAAAGCCTAAGCACCCAGCTGATGAGCGATTCAAGCATTAAGCTGGCATGGAACAGCGCAATTGATGGTAGGGATAGCGTAGATAAATACAACATTTACAGAAAAGAGTCCAGCGATGTCACATTTACCGCAGTTGCAACGAATATCACGGGTACCGACTATACCTGCACGGGGCTAACCGAATGGAAGACATACCAGTTTTATGTGGCAGGTGTAAGCCCGCTCGGATATGAGGCAACCATGACGGGCGATATTGTATCCGCGACCACCCCGTTCTGGATTAGCGGGACGTCCTCAAAATACAAAATCCATGGCGATAATTATTACAAAGTTGACCTTAGCTGGCACGACCCGCTGTCGATGGTTCCACCTGTATCGGTTAATCACTTTAACATATACCAAACCGTAAATGGAACTGAGACTATGATACACACCAATACCGGAAGCCAGCTTACGTATACGGATGATCTCTTATCGGCTAATACCCAGTATAAATATGAAGTAAGGGCTTATAGCAGCAGTGACGATAGCGTGTTATTAAACACGAGCACAATCATTTATGTGACGACGCCAAGCTAGGGGCTATGATGGTTAAATTAACCGCTTTAATTAAAAACGAAAAAGGGACGACGCTTGCCGAGCTAATTATTTACGCTGTGATACTGGTTGCTATACTGGCTGCTTCATATACGGTGTATGAGGGCTCGGAGGCCATATATGCGTCCTCAAGCGGGCAGGCCGATGCCCAAAGAAGCGCGAGGCTGGCGCAGGCTCAAATGACAAAGAATATCAGAATGGCCGAGAGCTTTGTAACGGCCGATGATACATCGATTAGCTTGAGGGCTGATATTGATGATGACAACATGTGGGATACGGTGAATTACTACACGCAAAACGGAAGCCTCTACACTAAAGTAAATAACGGTACGGCAAAGCAAATAGCGACAGGGGTTCAAAACGATGCGCTGAATCAGCCGCTTTTTATCTACTACAACATCCATTTTGCACCGATAACAACGGACACAGCCTCTAGAAAAACTAAAAGCTACCAGATTGAGGTTAATCTGATAATCGACACCGACGTAAACAGACCCCCTGATGCATATACATTGACTTCAAAAGTCATGCTAAGGAACCGTGAATAAGGAGTCTTTAATGATTAAGCGTGTTATAAAAGACGAGCAAGGTATAGCGATGGTAGTGGTGGTCGGCTTGATGCTTATAATCACCGTTCTTGCGTTTGGCTTGATCGCGGTTTCTGAGAGTGATCTTAAGCTGTCTGCGCGTGACCAAGATTCCATGCAGGCGCTGCATATTGCCGAGGCCGGTATCCAAAAGGCGCTATGGCAACTGGAGCAATACGGTAACAGTATACCGACACCGACATTCAGCGTGCCCGTCGGAAACGGCATTGCCCAGGTAAATGCCATGCAGGATAGCGGTTCCCAATGGTACTGGACGATTGAGTCAAGCGGTACGTGTGGTCAATCTCATCGAAAAATTAAAGTCACGGTATTTAACTTCTCTCTTTGGAATCTAAATATGGGCCTTGGAGAAGACAACTCGCTGGCATCTGGTGGTAACGGCCTTCTTGGAACGACTTCGATTGATGGGCCGTTTTATGTTAGGGGAAACGTCCAGCTTACGGGTAACTCGAGCATCATGGGCGGGCCGTTTTTTATTAAGACGGGTTCTCTTGTGTTTATGGATAACGGCTCAAACCTCGGCACTGAAAGTTCTCCGGTAGCTGCCTATATCGAGCCGGCGGATGGAAATGAAGATATCCTCGATAAACACGGAGACCCCTTAAACCCGGGCGACCCGCAGGTTAAAGTTAGTCAGCTTTCAAACCAGTGCCCGGATATTAAGCTGCCACCGCTCGATACGTTAAACACTTACAGAACGACCGCCACAAACGAATCGCTGGCGGATACTTCCTCAGCCACAACATATGTCGAGGAAGGTTGGGGTACGACGCATTCTGAGGGCTATAAAGTGTTGGATGACAATACAAGCAATACAAACGCTGATGTGGGTGCGAGACATATATATAAGCTCAATAGCTCAATCGATAACTTCGGCTCCACAACCGGTTTCGGGTGGGATGCGGCAAACCATAAGCTTTACGTTAACGGTACGGTGTTTGTAGATGGTAACCTGACGATAGGTGACAATGAGAATAGCGAGATCACCTATTACGGCAGGGGAACGATCGTTGCAAACGGAAACATAACGATAAACGGTAAGTTACGGCCTCCTTATGATGCGATCAAAGACGCATATGACATCAACGGCACGCATGTTCTCGGGTTGGTTACAGACGAAAGCATTGAGATAAACATATCCGGCTCCGGTTCATGTGATCGCAATAGCCCCGACGTAAGCGGCGCGTTCTTTGCGTCCAAAGAGGTCAAGATAACGCATAACAACACCACGTTCGTCGGCAGCATGATAGCCGGTGTGTTAAATATTGCCGATGGTACCAATAACAGCCACTTGTTTACAGATCCAAGCTTACCGGATTTTTTGCCGCCGTCCTTGCCAGGTAGTACGAAGTTCCTGGCAATGACGTCTTCCTGGAGAGAAGTCCCGTAAATGCTTGTCGCACTATTTGCTTAAAGTCTAATCGGTGTGTCTAATCCCTAAAGCATTATTACGGTTTACCGATGTAAAGAAAGATGGTTGCCGAGCGTTCATAGCGTATGGCAGCTACGCCCCGTCCCATTTTTGTAATTGAAATACTAATGGTCAAACCTTAGATGTAGGAGGTAGGTTTTGGGATTGCTTGGCTTGGGCAGGGGATCATCCCCAGTCGGTTTAGATATCGGTGGCGGCACATTCAGGCTTGCACAGCTTAAGCCGTCCGCCGACAAATCCGTCCTTATAAACTACGCAACTATAAAGACCCCTGAAGGCCTTGTAAGCGAAGGCGAGATTCTCGATGTCGAGGGTGTCGCGAAGGCGCTTGCCGGTTTTTGGCGTGAGAAGAAGATCTCCGAGAAAAAGGTCGTCGTAGGTGTGGCAAACCAGAAGGTTATCGTCAGGGTTGTCGAGATGCCTTATATGGTTGAATCGGAGCTTAGAAGCGCCATCCAATATCAGATAAACGAGTATATACCGATTCCTGTTGAAGAGGCGATCATTGATATACAAATAATTTCAGAGCATGAGAACAGCCAGCAGGAGAGAATGATGGACGTGCTGGTTGTTGCGGCGCGTAAGGAAATGGTTGAGAATACTGTGGCTGCCCTGGAGAAGGCCGGTCTTAAACCCGTTATCGTCGATGTCTCATCACTGGCGTTTGCAAGGGCGCTTGCTGAGAATACCCCCGAGAGGGTTCTTCAAGAAGAGGACGAACATAAAACCGCTATCGCAATGGTCAATATAAGCTCAAACCTTACGGACATCGTTGTTATTGAGGATGAGATACCGAGGTTTACCAGGGCAAGCAGTATGGGCGGACGTGTCTTTACCGATGCTCTAGTCGAGCAGCTCGGGATGACCTTTGATGAGGCAGAGGACATGAAGAAGCGGATAGGTCTTCCAGCCAGTGCGAACGATGGATCTGATGTTAACGACTCGGATATCTCGGATGTGGTCCAATATAAAGACGCCGTTCAGAATGTCCTTGAGCAGGAGATGATACGGTTTGTCGCAGAGATTAGGAGATCGCTGGATTATTACCTGGTGCAGGCGACGAGGGCCAAAAGCATTGACAAGATTATTATATCCGGCGGTGGAGCTAAGCTTAAGAACCTCCTTCAGTACTTGAAGGACAACTTTCAGATAGAGGTTGAGCTTGGCCAGCCGTTACATAGCGTTCAGCTTAGTAAGAGATTGAAGATTGAGAATATACGGGACGAAGAACTCTCGATGGCTATCTGCCTTGGCCTGGCGATGCGGGGGGTGGCGTAATGATTAAGATTAATATCAACCTGCTGCCCCGCGAAATCCAAGATAAGCGAAGCGGAGAAAAAATGATTATTTTTGCCTTGCTTGCTCTAGTTGGCTTTGCCGGCATTCTTGGCGCTATATATGCGTTTAATTCCTGGCAGATCAAGATGAGCGAGGACAGGCTTGCCATGCTGCAGAATCAGACCGCCAGGATGAATACGACAATAGATGGGCTCAGAGTATATGAGCACAGGCTCCAGGAAATTCAGAGGAGAAAACAGGTCATGGAAAAGGCGGTTGCAGGGCAGATATTCTGGTCGAAAGTTCTTGAAGAAATAATGATCGCGACCCCGAATGACGTGTCATTGGCGTCGCTGAACGGTACTGCCGATGGCATAACATTCGATGGTTCAATCATGGATCCAGAGGATAATCCGGATCAGGGTCACAAGCCGGTTGCGAAGTGGCTCTTGCGTTTGGCGGATATGAAGCCGCAGCCGGATGTTTGGTTAAGCTCGGCCACTAAGGACGAGACAAAACACACGATTCATTTTGCGAATACTATCAAATTTAAAGAATTGCCGACGCTTCCTGCCCCGCCCACGACTTCCGGGAAGTGATTGATATGAATAAATTAGCGATGAAACAGCAAGTCATAATATTGGTAGCGGTATTTGTACTGATTGTTGCGCTTTTCTACGTGTTTGCGTGGAGTCCGCAAGTAGCGAGGCTTGCCGAGTTGGACCAGCAGAGAGCGACGGAGGAGACGAAGCTTGAGACTTCGAAGAGCATGCTGGCCATGCTGGTGCAGGTTCGGCAAAACGCGTCTGAATCTGAATTTGAGCTGGTTAAAATCAGAACTAAGATGCCCAGCCAGCCCGAATTGCCGACGCTTATAGTCGCTTTGCAGAATATAGCCGACGATGCGGGTGTGGACCTTCAATCGATAACACCCGGCATGCCGACCTCCCAGGGAGATTACGGTGAGGTTGCGATCAGTGCCTCGGTATCAGGTAGTTATGTTTCGATTATCGACTTTTTAAAGCGACTGGAGAAAGCATCCAGGGAGCTACGGGTGAATACGATAAATGTTGCGACCGGTCAAAACTATCCTGATTTGGATGTAAAGCTGGCTATGAGCGCGTTTACGATGAATGATACGACGCAAACGGCACCGGCTGTGCCGTCGCAGAATGCCGCAGTTTCTCAAACCGCA
>NZ_PFNG01000224.1:0-29825 GCF_002791875.1 Candidatus Aquicultor secundus
TGTGACCTTCGGGTTATGAGCCCGACGAGCTACCGGACTGCTCCACCCCGCGTCGTTATGGCCGATTACCGGCAGATATGATGATAACACACATTTTTCCTCATTGCAAAACCAGAAAAGCCGTACTATACTGGGTTACTGAAGTGTCTTTTTGAAACGCTGGTAATCGCCAGCTCGGTATGGTAAAATATGCCTAAATAAACTTACCAGGAGGACTAATTGTATCGCCACAAGGCTGAACGCGTAATTCTCGCAGTCTTGATGCTGTTTTTTCTAGCACAACCAGTTTTCGCACTACCACTACCAGGCCAAACTGCCACGACACCGACAACCGATAATACAGCATTCACACAGAACCAGCAACAAAATACTGAAACAACAGCGACAACGACGTCCGGTGGCGCTACACCGGGGCTCGAACAGGCACTGGCTGATGCCGAAATGGCCGTCAGACAGGAGCAGGCTGAGAAAATTAAAACAGAACTCGATAGACTCGGTGATGAACTTGAGCGCTTAAACACGGACTACTTTGCCGAAAGCGCCAAGCTTGCAGCTATTGAACAGAGCCTCAACGAGACGCGAGAGCGCCTCCGCTGGTTTGAGGCCGAGCTTGAGGCGCAGCGCCAGGTACTCAACGACCGCCTCTCTAATATCTACAAGTATGGCGACGTCGAGCCAATCGACGCCATTATTAATAACTCCAGTTTCTCAGAACTCTTTACGCGTCTCAGCATGCTTATGAAGATCAGCGAGCAGGATGCGCAACTCTTGGATAAGCTCCACGATCAGAAAGAAAAGGTCGAGTCCGCAAAGAACGCGCTCGACCAGCTCTATGCACAGCAAAAAGAGATAACCGCAGAACTCGAAGGGCGGAAAAAAACCATCGAGGCCAAGATGAAGGAAGAATCCGACCTTCTGGCAAGTATCGATGTACAGACCAAACAGATCCTGCAGCAGGACGAGCAGAAGCAGCAGGAAGAGCAGATCAGTATCGTTAAGGCCCTGACGACTACACCGCAGTCGGTCGCCAGTAAAATCTCAGTGCAGCCGGGGACCATCGCGTTCGAGGCTCTGCAGTACCTGGGCGTACCCTACGTCTGGGGTGGCGAGGACCCCAAGATCGGCCTGGATTGTTCGGGTCTGGTTAAGGTTGTCTTCAAAAAATTCGGCGTCGACCTCCCCCATTATGCACGCTCACAAGCCGACCTCGGCGCAGCCGTGAGCTATGATGAGCTGCAGTCGGGCGATGTGGTCTTCTTCGGTCATCCGATCCACCACGTAGGTATTTACCTTGGCGAAGGTTACTTCATCCACGCACCGAAGCGCAACGACGTGGTCAAGATCAGCAAGCTGGCCGACCGCCACGACCATGCGGGTGCAAGGCGCATCATCAGCATCGTTCCGTCAGCCCAGTAACCGTATAGTCGCTTCTCTCCCAATTTGTTATGCACCGTTAATTCGTATTCCGCATAAACCCTTTCAGTATGATAGTATTGAATCCTTACGAGCGCTCTACCACCAACCACCCCAGGCACATAGGATGTACTACCTATCACTTAAGAAACGTGCTTAAATAGAAGCAGTTTTGGGAATTCAAGAATCATCCCTAACAAAAAAGCAAGAAATTAAGATACGAGGAGGATGAATGAAGGAGTTAACCTCGCTTGCCCTCGATGTCGCAAAAACATTCGGGGCTACCTATGCGGATATTAGAATTATTGAAGAACAAAGCGAGTCGATCACGATAAAAAAAGGCCGCGTTGAAGAGATTTCGGCCTCGACCAACTACGGGTTCGGGGTGCGGGTGCTGGCAAACGGCGCGTGGGGATTCGCCGGGAGTTTCCTGGTCGAGAAGCCGGAGGTCGAGCGGATCGCCCGTCTGGCGGTGGAAATCGCCAAGGCCAGTGCTATCCTGGCAAAGCAAAGCGTTGGGCTGTCGCCAGCACCGATCATCCAAGATAGCTACAAATCGGATGTCGAAATCGATCCCTTCGCCGTCTCTCTTGAGGACAAGCTCGCGCTTTTAAGCGAAGCCGAGGAAATTGTGCGAAAAACACAGGGGGTTACGATTTCTTCAGCCTCCATGAACATATCCAAAGAGAAAAAGATCTTTGCTAACCTTGAGGGCAGCTACATCGAGCAGGAGATCACCGAGTCGGGCGCCGTGCTTGATGCGGTTGCGATTAAGGGCAGCGATATCCAGGAGCGCTCGTATCCCAATTCGCATGGGGGCGATGTATCCACCGCCGGGTATGAGTTTATCCAGGGGATGCTGCTCAAAGATAATGCCTCCAGAATTGCCGAGGAGGCGGTTCAGCTCCTCTCGGCTAAACCATGCCCAAGCGGTGAGCTTACGGTTATTTTAAACGGTGATCAGCTTGCACTGCAGGTGCACGAGTCCTGCGGTCATCCGGTCGAGCTTGATAGGGTACTCGGAATGGAAGCGAGCTTTGCCGGAACGAGTTTTTTAACGCTGGATAAACTCAATAAGTTCCAGTACGGCTCCCCTGTTGTCAACATCAACTCGGATGCGACGATACCCCGGGCGCTCGGCACCTTCGGCTATGACGACGAGGGGGTTCCGGCACAGCGCTTTGATATCATAAAAAACGGGGTGTTTGCGGGCTACCTGACGTCGCGCGAGACGGCACCGGTCCTGAGACAAGCCAGCAACGGTTGCATGCGGGCCGACGGTTGGGGCAGGCTCCCTCTAATCCGCATGACCAATGTCAACCTGCTTCCCGGCAACTCATCCCTTGAGGGGATGATCGAGGGCGTTAAAGACGGGCTCTTCCTTTCGACCAATAGAAGCTGGAGCATTGATGATAAGCGTCTTAACTTCCAATTTGCGACCCAGATAGGTTGGGAGATCAAAAACGGCAAGCTGGGGGCCATGATTAAGAACCCCAACTACACCGGTATTACCCCCGAGTTTTGGAACTCATGCGATGCCATTGCGGGAAAGGATGAATGGCGCGTCTGGGGGCTTGCTAATTGCGGCAAGGGCGAGCCGATGCAGGTTGCGCATGTGGCGCACGGGGCGGCCCCGGCCAGATTTAGAAACGTTAAGGTGGGTGTTGGCAGATGATAGATAAACAGCGCATTCAAGATGCTTTAAAGACGGCGATAGACTACTCGACCGCAGACCAGCTCGAGGTACTTGCAAGCGGTCGCAGCATGGCCCTCACCCGCTTTTCAAATAACAGTATCCATCAGAATGTGGCCCAAACTAACGTGAGCATCTCCATCAGGGCGGTCATCGATAAGAGGCAAGGATATGCTTCCACCAACCGTCTCGACGAGAGTTCGATAAAAGAGATGGTCGACAAAGCGATAGAGATCGCAAAGCACAGGCCGCCGGACCCTGATTTTGTCTCTCTTCCGGAACCAAAGCCCACCATCCAGCGTGACCTCGTATCGAAATTGACCGTGGACTACTCACCGAACGACCGGGCATCGGATATAGGTAGGCTTGTCGGTGTGGTCGAGCCGAACAACTTGACCGCTGCCGGAGCGTATTCTACCGGGTACAGTACCGTTGGGGTGGCAAATACGCTTGGGGTGAATGCGGTTGAAACGATAAGTGAAGCCGAACTGCGGGCGGTCGTAATGTCCGGCACTAGTTCGGGCTATGCCAGCGCGACGGCGACCAGCGTCAATAACATCGATGTCGGCGCGCTTGCCGAGGCGGCAAAGAGCAAGGCGCTGGCAGGGCAAAACCCGATCGACCTTGAGCCGGGCACCTACACGGTCATCCTCGAGCCTGATGCGGTTGCGGATATGGTGTCATTTATGGCCTTCGCGGGCTTTGGGGCGCTTTCTGTACAGGAAGGGCGCAGCTTTATGAAGGATAAATTGGGTCAGAAGATCATGAGTCCGAATGTCTCGATCTGGGACGACGCGCTTGATCCCAACACCATCGGGCTTACCTTCGATTTCGAGGGTGTGCCCAAGCAGAAGGTGGTCTTTATCGACAACGGCGTGGCTAATGCGATCTGCTATGACAGCTATACCGCGAACAAGGAAGGAAAACAGTCCACGGGGCACGCGCTTCCGGCGCCTAACACTTATGGGCCGCTGCCGCTTAACCTTATCATGGCACCCGGGACGCACACCTTAGATGAGATGGTGAAAAGCTGCGAGCGGGCCATACTGGTCAGCCGGTTTCATTATACCAACCTCGAGGACCCGATAAAGACAACGCTTACCGGCATGACGCGGGACGGCACGTTTTTAATCGAAAACGGGGAGATTATAAAACCCATTAAGAATCTACGGTTCACGCAAAGCATCGTCAAGGCGCTTTTTGACGTGGATATGGTTTCTGAAGCCCGGCTGCTTAAAGAAGCGATTCTTGGGGCCGCGTACGTACCGTGGCTAAAAATCGGAGCGTTTAACTTTACCGGAGCGACGCAGTTTTAAGATGCGGCCTGCTTGCCTTTTAAAATAGACCCGGATAAGTAACTGGAGGGGCGCCATTACTTATCCGGAATCTATCATCAGAATAGCAGAACAGCACTGCTTATTGCAAGTATTATTGCTAATTGCCTTATATGGTATGTGTCTATAACTCCTGTTTATAGACTGTATACGTATAGCCTAGGGGGTATATTATTAAGATTGCGTTATCCCACCTACCTACCGCCCGCTAAACGCTATCGGCCGATACGTCGCATAAGCATCGAGCGCGAGTTCGCTTAAAGCCCAGGCACACCATGAAACTACTTTGGGCACTCAACCGTACACGCATAAACCGGTCCCCAGGATAAGAATATTTATTTTAAAGCTTACCTGACAATAGGTAATTGCATATCGCTACCTCGGGAAAGGTGTCTACTTAAGGGGAGTCTATGGCAATAAGCTGGAAAATTATGGCTAGACATTTAAGTGATCTTCAGTCAAAATCTAGGACTTAGGGTAATAAAAAAGAAGGGAGTTGGTAGATAAGAGCCGATTTACAACAAATATATAGCGCTTACATGTGTTTCCAAGAACACATATTGTTAAGATTGATCAATGCCAAGTTAGCTTTTTATATATGCAACAATCATCGCAGCACAGGTCCCAGATTATATAAACAAGAACCCCTTAATCCACAGATTACTTCATTTAATCCAGTACTAAAAAACCTATTTAAGACATGCAGTTTAATCTCGATTAAAATTTTCCGACCACCCGGCCGATAATAGCGCTGCAAAACATTGCGGTTGCGGCTTTATTTAATCTCGAAAGGAAGTGATGTTTTGAGTTTGCGAAGAATTATGTTACTTTTGCCAGTGTTCGTAGTGCTGTTTGCACTTTTAAATATTCCTTTGTCGGAGGCATCGCAAACAAGCGTATATCATAAAGACATCCAGGGAATACAAGATCAGATAATTAAGATGAAAGCCGATCTAAATGTCGCTATCGTCAACCACCACCACGCCAGCTCCGAATTTCAGTCTGTAGACTTGAAAATCGATGTAAATGAGGCAAAGCTGACACAGACTCAGCACGAACTCAATGGAATCAAAAAGGATCTCGATACGACGATCGCTTCTTCGGGCAGCCTGGGATCACCCAGCCTGCTCTCTGTCCTCGCATTCTCTCGAGACTTCGGAGACTTGACAAGTAGAGTCACCACAACCCTTTTCGCCGTCGACCACTACATCGAAACCGCCATTCGGCTACACTCATCGCAGGATAAACTCGTGCAGGAGAACCTGGCGCTCGCTGCCTTGCGACGCGAAAAAGAGGCCAAGCTTAAGGTAGCGGAGTTCAAGCACATCGAAATAGATCGAGCGCTTAAACTGGAGAACACCTCTCTCGCTTTATTGGTGCAGCAGGAAGCATCCGTTGAGCAAGTTGAGCGTCACGGTTCAAGTGGAAAAATCGCGATGGCGGGTGTCGATTCTTCGTGGAGCCAGAGTTACGTGTCGCGTGGAGCCCCCCGCTCTGGGTTTATGTTCCCGGTCGCGGGAGCGCATTCGTATACCGATAGCTGGGGCGCCGCACGCTCTGGGGGTCGCAGACATAAGGGCACGGATATTATGGCCTCGAGGGGTACACCGGTCGTAGCCTGTGTGGCCGGTGTTATTAGCCGGACTTCGCCCCAGAGCCGTGGACTCGGCGGTATTATGATTTGGCTCAAGGGCGATGACGGGAATGAATACTTCTTCGCCCATTTAAATAACGTCGCCAGCGGCATAACCGCAGGAACCAGGGTCAACAAAGGGCAGACCATAGGGTATGTTGGGAGCACCGGAAATGCCAGCGAATCGGCGCCCCACCTGCATTTTGAAGTACACCGTGGCGGCGGATCGGCAACCGACCCTTATCCTCTGCTTACAAGCACGGGCAACTAAACATATTAGAGAGACCTTTCGATGGTGCCGCCGCCTACCACTACTTCTCCATCGTAAAACACAACCGCCTGCCCGGGCGTAATCGCCGATTGCGGGTGTTCAAATTCAACCAGTATCCTGCCTTCGGGCTCGGGCGAGATCATCGCGGGCGACTCGGATGCTTTATACCGGATTTTCGCTGCAACGGGCATCGGGGCAATAAGCTCGCGGATGGAGATCAGGTTGACGCCATCCGCAAGAAGGGCGGTTTTCCCCAGGTCTTCCTTGGTTCCCACGATGATGGCGTCTTCTTCTTCCTTGATAGAGACAACGTAGAGCGGAACCGGTGAGGAGATTCCAAGCCCTTTCCTCTGCCCTATCGTGTAATGGATAATGCCCTTATGGACCCCTAACACGTTTCCCTGCTCGTCATAGATAGGACCCGGCTTCTCAGCGCCGGGGGTGTATTCGGTGACGAATTTAGGATAGTTTTTATCGGGGACGAAGCAGATTTCCTGGCTCTCCGCCTTCTGGGCTACGGCGAGGCCGAGTTCGGCAGCCTTTTTGCGTGTTGCCTGCTTGCTGAGGTGCCCGACGGGAAACATCGTATGGGCGAGTTGATCTTGCGTTAGAACGTAGAGCACGTAGGATTGATCCTTGCTCTTGTCGATGCCCTTTTTAAGAAGGTATCTGCCCCTTGAATCATCGAACTCAATGCGCGCGTAGTGGCCGGTCGCTATATAGTCCGCACCGATCGCCATAGCCTTATGGCGCAACGCCTGGAATTTGACGAATTGGTTGCATCGGATGCACGGGTTGGGCGTGCGCCCGCCCTTGTATTCAGATACGAAATTCTCGATGACTTCTTGCTTGAATATTTCGCGGAAATCAAAGGTATAGTGCGGTATGCCTAACTTATAGGCGACGTTCTTGGCGTCGTCGGTCGCTGAAAGCGAGCAACACCCGCCAAAGCGCTCGGCCTCCTCAGCGGTTTTAGCCGACGGCCATATATTCATAGTTATACCGATAACCTCGTAGCCCGCTTCGACAAGTAGAGCGGCCGCAACCGAGCTATCGACTCCCCCACTCATGGCGCAGACCACTCTTTTTCTTAGTTCAGCCATAATGTAGTTATTCTGTACGACCTACTTTTCTTCCGTGCCGGATTTTGAACGATAGTCCTTGATTGCCTCTCGCAGGCCGTCTGCGGCAAGTACGGAGCAGTGCATCTTCTGCGGGGGCAAACCGTCCAGCGAATCGGCGATATCCTGCCGCGAGATCTTCTCGGCCTCCGCAAGGGGTTTCCCTATAGCAAGCTCGGTAATCATGCTGCTTGTTGCGATAGCGGCTCCGCAACCGAGCGTCTTAAACTTTATATCCTCAATCTTGTCGTCCTTAACCTTAATGGTGATGCGCATCAAATCGCCGCAGGTTGGATTGCCGACCTCGCCGACACCATCCGGGTTCTCGACTTCCCCGACATTTCGTGGATTTCTAAAGTGCTCCATTACTTTTTCACTATACATACCTATATCTCCTTACATGCTTCCTAAGCTTATAAATTATAATTCACCGATTTTAGCACTTGCTTTTACCCCAGGATGCGTCCAGCGGGGACATTGCTCTCAAGCGCTCGATGGTCGGGGGCAGTATATCTAAAACGTAATCGATATCTTCTTTAGTCGTCTCTTTGCCGAGCGTGAGCCTGAGAGAACTATGCGCTATCTCGGCGGGAATACCCATGGCCAACAGTACATGTGATGGGTCGAGGGTTCCCGATGTACAGGCCGAGCCACTCGATGCGCTTATGCCCTCCATATCAAGACTTAGAAGAATCGCCTCTCCCTCTGCGCCGACAAGGCACATGCTAACGTTATTTGGAAGCCTCTTTGACGGATGCCCGTTTAGCCTGGAGTTTGGGATTTTCTCAAAAATGCCCCGGATGAGATGGTCGCGAAGCTCGGCAAGACGGGTGGCTTCAGCCGCCATCTCGCGCTCGGCGATCTCAACCGCCTTGGCGAAACCGACGATTCCGGCCACGTTATGCGTGCCGGCCCTGCGGTTATTCTCCTGACTACCGCCCTGCATAAACGACACCATGCGCGTGCCCCTTCGTATGTAGAGCACTCCCACGCCTTTAGGACCGTAGAGCTTATGCGCCGAAACCGAGAGTAAATCGACGCCAAGGTCGTTAACATTTACCGGAATGTGGCCGAATGTTTGAACCGCGTCGGTATGCAGATACACGCCTTTTGCACGCGTTACTTTGCTTATTTCCTCAAGCGGCTCGATGGTGCCGACCTCGTTGTTGGCATGCATGACGGAAACCAAAACCGTTGTATCCGTTATCGCCTTTTCAACATCGGCCGGATCGACGATACCGTGCTCGTCGACCGGTAGATATGTGAGTTCAAAACCGCGCTTGTTTAAGAAATGACAGGGCTCAAGGACGGCATGATGCTCAATCGGCGTGGCAATGATATGCTTACCCTTTTTCTCATTAGCATAGGCCACGCCTTTTATGGCAAAGTTATCCGCCTCGGTGCCGCCGCTCGTAAAGACAATTTCCCGTGAGTCGGCGCCGATGAACGCCGCCACCCGGTCGCGGGCATCCTCTATCGCACCCCTCGCATTTCTACCCAGTGTATACAGGGAAGAGGGATTACCGAATTCCTTTGTAAAGTAGGGTGTCATCACCTCGACTACTTCGGGTCGCATCGGCGTTGTCGCCGCATAATCCAGATAAATAAACTTCTCCTCCAAAACTATCTGCCTCCTCTTCCAGTTATTGTTTAGATTCCTTCTTCTTTGACCGGTTCCATGTCAAGATCGCACGTTGTGCTCTCGCCATCGGCAGAATCCTCTGCAACCAGGCGCAGCGATGGAGCGTTTTGCTGCTTTGCAAGCTCGTCTATCTTTTGCTCGAGTTCGCGGATCCTATCGCCCAGGCACTTAATGGCTTGCGCCTCAGGATCCGGCAAGTGCCCGTGCTGAAGCTCTTCCTCGGCGGTAAGCCGCTGCCCTTGGGACATAACGACCCTGCCGGGAATACCGACTATGGTCGTATTAGCCGGGACCGAACGCACCAGAACCGAACCCGCGCCCACCTTGACGTTGTCGCCTACGGTAATGGCACCCAGCACCTTGGCCCCCGCGCCAACGACGACGTGATTACCGAGCGTGGGGTGACGCTTACCTTTTTCCTTGCCGGTGCCACCGAGCGTGGCGTTCTGGTAGACGAGGACATCATCGCCGATCTCTGTCGTTTCACCGATAACAACGCCCATCCCGTGGTCGATAAAAAAGCGTCGCCCGATTGTCGCCCCGGGATGGATTTCTATACCGGTAACAAACCTACTAAACTGGGACATAACACGTGGGATGAGCGGCACGCGCTTCTTATACAGATAATGGGCAAGGCGATGCATCATGATTGCATGAAATCCCGGGTAGCACAGCAACACCTCGATAACGCTTTTAGCCGCCGGATCCTTTTCAAATGTAGTATTGATCTCCTCTTTAAGAGTTCGAAACATGCAAACACCTCCCCGTATGCCCGGCTTACTCCAACTCGGAATAGACCGGATTACTTAAATATCTCTCACCGGTATCCGGCAAGATAACTACGACTGTTTTTCCCGCATTCTCGGGCCGCTTGGCGACCTCGACCGCCGCATAGACCGCCGCGCCGCTCGATATGCCGGCAAGAATGCCTTCTTCCCGCGCCAAGCGACGCGCAAACTCGATCGCCTGGTCGTTTGTTACCGTAACGACCTCGTCAATTATATCTTTATTTAAGACCTTAGGAACAAATCCCGCGCCGATTCCCTGTATCTTATGTGCCCCCGGCTGCCCGCCCGAAAGGACCGGCGAGTCGGCCGGCTCGACCGCAACTACCCTCAGCTCCGGCTTTTTCTGTTTTATAGCCTCGGATACGCCGGTAATCGTGCCACCGGTACCGACGCCGGCTACAAAGATGTCAACCACACCGTCGGTATCCTGCCAGATCTCCTCAGCGGTGGTTCCCCTGTGGGTATCCGGATTAGCCGGGTTTTCAAACTGCTGCGGCATATAGTAGTCGGGGTGTTCGCGTTGTATTTCTGCTGCTTTGGCGATAGCGCCATTCATTCCCTCGGCTCCGGGAGTAAGAACAAGTTGCGCCCCGTATGCCTTGAGCAGAGTCCTTCGCTCGATGCTCATGGTGTCGGGCATGGTAAGTATTACGCCGTATCCCCGTGCCGCTGCTACGAATGCAAGTGCGATGCCGGTATTGCCGCTGGTCGGCTCGACAATTGTCGTTCCCGGCCCCTTGAAGCTTGCCGGCGTTACGATAGTCTGGCCCCGCTTTAACTTGCCCTCGCGCTCGGCCCAATCGATCATGTTGACGCCGATCCTGTCTTTCACGCTTCCGGCCGGGTTAAAGGATTCCACCTTTGCAACCACGATAGCCTTTGCCCCATCGGTTACCCGGTTTAGGCGTACCAGCGGCGTCTTGCCGATTGTTTCCGTGATGTCGTTGTAGATACGTCCCACGATTACTCCTCGATTCCTTAAAAATCTCTTGATATCTTAGGTACATATTTTAGATACGGGTCTTAATCCAGTATATTTAAATATGGTACATCGGCTGTGCGGACTGGTCGTAGCTTATCTGCCGCTTAGCCAGTTGCGCAAGGGTCATACCCCTCAACACGCGCTCAACGGCAAGGCCTACCTGACACCAAACGTCCTGCACGGCGCACTGCGTGTTCTTAGCGCATTCAGGAACGCCGTTGCCTACGCAAGTAACGGTTGAGAGTGGCCCTTCCAGGGCCTCGATGATTTCAAAGACGGTTATAGCCTCCGGGGCGCGCGACAGCATGACGCCTCCCTGGGCGCCGCGTTGGCTTTTAACCAGGCCCGCTTTGCGTAATGCCGTAATCTGCTGTTCCAAAAAACGCTCGGGGATCCCTTGCCGCATCGCTATCTCGCGGACACCTATCGGTCGCTGGCCGTAGTAGCCGGATATATCCACAAGAGCCCTTAGCGCATACTCACTTTTTGCAGAAAATTTCACCGTTTCTCCCTAATACACTTGATATCCTTGTATTTCTACAATTCCGATAAAATTAGTGCGCTTAGTCGTAGCTTATCACCGTAAAAACCCGGATGTCAAATAAATTTGCATCTATAGACGGGATTTTTTGAGGGTGGATGCCGGGTGAACGGCAAAAATCGCTTAATTATTTATTGAGAACCTTGTTCATGCTGCCGCTTTTAAAGCCCGCGAGATCAAGTGCGACAAAATAAAAGCCAAGTTGCTTTATCCTGGTCGTGATTTCGTCGGCTCGGCGAATAACCTCTTGCATGTCATCCGCGGGCACCTCTATTTTTGCAAGGTCACCGTGGTGGCGAACCCGCAGCTGCCTGAAGCCTAGCTCTTTTAGATACCGCTCACCCTCGGCTACCTGGTTGAGCTTATCTTCGGTTATGCGTTCACCGTAAGGAATCCGCGAGGCAAGACAGGCCGCGCTCGGCTTATCCCAGGTGGATAGGCCCAAAGCCCGCGAGAGTTCACGGATATCGGGTTTTGTTAGACCGGCTTCTTTGAGCGGGCTTCGAACACCAAGTTCGCGGACCGCCTTTGTGCCCGGGCGCCAGTCGTTATCATCGTCGGCGTTGGAGCCCTCGGCAACCCACTTGAACCCCCGTGCCGCCTGGATATCTTTTAAAGCGGAGAAGCGCTCCTTTTTGCAGTAGTAGCAACGCTCAGGCGGGTTTGCGATGAAGTCTTCGCTCTCGAACTCGTCGGTCTTTACCGCAAGATGGGCCGCACCGATGGCGGATGCCACTTCGCCGGCTTCATCGAGTTCGTCCCCGGTAAGAGTGGCGGAATCGGCGGTCACCGCAAGCACGTTATCGCCAAGCAGGTCGTGGGCGCTTTTCAATAAAAACGTGCTATCGACACCGCCGGAGTACCCGATGAGCATGCTCCCCATCTCATTGAGAATGGTTATCAGTACAGAGTGTTTTTGCTGTAATTCAAGGGGCAGATTAGTCATTTGCGCCATCGCCTAGTTCTACTGTCTCACCCATCTCACCTATCTCATCTGCTTCGCCTATCTCGCCTATCCTATTAATAATCGCGGCAAGATATCCCGCGCCGAAGCCGTTATCGATATTCACTACAGAAACACCGCTTGCGCATGAGTTGAGCATGGTAAGAAGCGGGGCCAGGCCTCCAAAATGCGCACCATACCCAATGCTTGTGGGCACGGCGATAACCGGGCAGGAGGCAAGGCCGCCCACCACGCTTGGCAAGACGCCGTCCATGCCGGCTACGACAACAAGCACCTTGGCAGAGGCAATCTTCTCATAAAAGGCAAGAAGCCGGTGTAGACCGGCAACGCCGACATCGAAGACACGGGCAACCTTTGCGCCGAGCACCTCCGCGGTTATAGCGGCCTCCTCGGCAACCGGTACATCCGCGGTTCCCGCACTGATAACGATTACATTCCCAACCGCCATTTTGCTCGGACGCCTGTCGACGATGATTATTCTGGCCTGGGAATGGTAGATCGCCTCGGGTTCAATTTCTTGCACCGCGCGGTATGCCGCCTCATCAGCCCTTGTGGCGAGAAGCGTACCGCCGTTATCGAGAAGCGTTTGCGCGATATTTCTAATCTGCTCCGGGGTCTTCCCCTGGCAGAAGATGACCTCGGGGAAACCCTTTCTAATCGCCCTGTGGTTGTCGACCTTCGCAAACTCAAGATCGGTAAAGGGTAAGTGCTTGAGCCGCTCATAGGCCTCTTCAACACCCACGTCGCCGTTTTTTAGCTGTTCCAGTACCTGCCTGATAATGTTGTCGTGCATGAACTCCCCCATATCTAAAGACGAAATTCAGTATAACCAGCATCGAGTGCTTGTGCAACTTTACCGGCCTATAGGGCGGAGTAATTGGGGGCTAGGTGGGGTTTCGTTTAAGCACGCTGAGCGCAATATCATCGGTCAGCCGGCCTTCGGTAAACGAGGTAACATCGGCCACTATACGGTTGACGATATCGGCTGCGGAAAGGTCCGCGCTCTCGGTGACGACCTGCATGAGACGCTCCGCTCCGTAAAACTGCGAGCCGTGGCGCGCCTCAATAAGCCCATCGGTGTAAAGAACCAGGATATCGCCGGCGCCAAGCCGCTCGACGGCCTCGGAAAAGCTCAGCTCGGGAAGGATGCCGAGCGCCGCGTTTACGTTTTCGACCAGGTGCGATTTCTGCAGACGGGCCACGTAATGAACCGGGAAGGGGTGGCCCGCATTTGATATTAAAAGGCGTCCGCTCTCCCAATTGTAGATAACGTAAAGCAACGTGATGAACCTTCCCGGCTCGATCTCGCGGGCGATGACTTTATTTGCGAACTCCATCACGGCCGAGGCGTGTTTTGATTGGAACGCAAACGAGCGCACCGTATATTTTGCGAGGGCCGTCGTCGAGGCGGCCTCGATTCCCTTGCCGCTCACATCGCCTATCGCAAGGCCGATAAGATTGTCGGAGAGTTCGATGAAGTCGTAAAAATCACCGCCTACCCTACCAACATCGCTGGATGATGTATAAAATACAGCGGTGTCGGTGCTTGGTATCTGTGGAATGGTCTCGGGCAAGAAACTTCGTTGCAGAACATCGGCCACGTAGCGCTCACCCTCGTAGAGCCGTGCATTTTCAATGGCGATTGCCGCCTGGGACGCTATCGATTTGGCGAACGCAATCTGGTCGCCGTCGAATTCATGCACGTTATCGGTGTGCCCGAGCGTGATAACGCCTATCGCTTTATCCTTCACGATAAGCGGAAGCACCAGGACAGAGCGCAGGCCAAACATCTCGACGTATCTATGCGGAATCCTCGGATCGGTGCCAGCGTTATTAATGAGAACGGCGTTTCCCGTGCGTATCGCCTCAATCGCCATCTTAAAACTCTCGGCATCCTCGACCATATCCTCGATGTGTTCGCTCGCCGGACCGTACCCCATTTTTCCATAAAACATACCCTCCTCGGCCTGGTAAAAGAAAATACCGCCCGCTTCCGTACCGATGGCCTTACTTATCTCGTTGATGACCAGGTGCAGTACTTCGGATAGCTCGAGGGTCGAGGTGATAAGCCGGCTTATTTCGTTAGCGGCCTCGCTTCTTCTGGCGCGTTGCCTGGTCTCTTCAAAGAGATGCGAGTTTTCCATAGCGATCGCCGCCTGACGGCCTACCGCCTCGATAAGCGAGAGGTCGGCTCCGGTAAATTTCTTGACTTCGCTTAAGTGCGCCACCAGCAGCGCCCCGGTCAGACGGTTCTCCACCATCAACGGGGTCACAATTACCGCGTGCATCCCGCAACCAATAAACTCCGGTGGGGCGCCCGGGTAGGCGGCGCAGTCGTTAACCACCGCGGGGCGCCTCGTGGCTAAGACTTCACCGGTTAATCCCTCTCCGATTTTTAGTTTTGTTTTTGAAAGGATATCGGGAAGGCGGTAGATATATTGGTAGGTAAACGTACCGGTCCCCTCATCGTAGAGGCCGATCGCACCTGCATCCGCATCCACTATTTGGACAGCGCGTTTAACGATAATGGGGAGCAACCTGTTAAGCTCAAGACCAGAGGTTATCTCGAGCGACATGCGGCTTAGTATCCTTAAATTACGGTTCTGGTCCCTCAAACCGCGCGCGGACTCCCGTATCTTTTCAAACAGCCGGGCGTTCTCAACGGCAACAGCCGCCTGCCTCCCTATACCTTCAAGCAGCCAGAGACTCCGTTCCGTGAATTTATTTTGGGGAACGAACCCAAAAACACTTAATACTCCGAATACCGTTCCTTTAGAGGAGATCGGCACGAGTATAATCGATTTAACCCCGGCATCGACGAACTCCTGCATTGCCCCTTCATAGGTCGGATAACCCTTAATGATTATCGATTTCTTGGTAACCATCACGTAATCCGCAAGCCGGCTGCCTTTTGCGTTTATCGCTTTTTCCAGGTTCCTTGGAATATTGTACATATAGGGATAGCGTAAGGCCTTGCGTTTTTCGTCGTAGAAACCTATGGTGCCGGCAGCGCCATTGACGATGTCGACGGCGTTTTTCACCACGCTCGTGAGGATATCCGTCAGGTCCAGGCGAGACGTAATCTCAAGCGCGACTTTATTCAATATCTCGAGATTATCGTTCCTCTCAGTGATCTCCGCTTCGATTTTCTTACGCTCCGTTATGTCCCTGAAAATGCTCAATATAAAGGGATGCCGGCCGATATCTATCACTTTGGCGTTTACCTCGACCGGCATGAGCATACCGTC
The DNA here is from genome assembly GCF_002791875.1 of Candidatus Aquicultor secundus. Lineage (NCBI taxonomy): Bacteria > Bacillati > Actinomycetota > Candidatus Aquicultoria > Candidatus Aquicultorales > Candidatus Aquicultoraceae > Candidatus Aquicultor > Candidatus Aquicultor secundus. The sequence continues at coordinate 15,631 of NZ_PFNG01000224.1, forward strand.
TTTGCGCTTGATATGGGTATCGGTTACATTCCACACTATTCCCAGGCGTTGCAGGTCGTCCAGTATGCGCTGAACCCTGGGGCGCTCCTGGTGAGGACGCAGATCAAAAGCGGTCATTCGAAGGAGTACCCGGCGCGAATAACCGGTGAGTTTTTCGGCGGATTCATTAGCATCGGAGATTGAGCCGTCCATAGTAAAAATAAACACCGCATCAAAAGCCTCGAAGAACAGCTTTCTAAACTTTTCCAGCTCTTTCTGCAGTTCGTCATTTTCCCTCGATCGCTCGTACATAATCGATCTGTGGCCAGGCGGTACCTTTTCCTGAAGGCATCGCCCTGCGCCCCATCCTTTCCATATTTCTCCGATACTTAGTTGTTCCCACTAAAACCGCTGTATAAAACCAAATTACCGGGCAACCCGCCCGATAGAATCGGGACTCCATGGGGTAGATTAAGTGGGATTGAAGGTGAAATAGAGATGGATATTAGCAGCCTGAGCATCGCGCTTGTCTCATATTTGACCGGGGCCGTTGCAGTATACGCGTACACAAATCGAAACAGGTATCCGGACCTGGCGTTGGCATCGGCGGCAATATTTACGTTTGCCACGGCGATGCTGCTTCGCGGCTTCTCTGTTCTTACGGATGTCTCCGGTTTTCTGATTAATCTGTCAACGCTTCTCCTGGCAGTCGCAGTACTTCTCTTTATGTTCAGGATAACGCGGTGGCTCTATGAGAGCGTCAGGAACTATTTAAGCAGACGGTAGGGTAGTAAAGTTGCTCTTATTTTCCGCCAACGCTATGCCGAGGAATAAGAAAATTAATCCTCCTATCGGTATATATTAACAAAATTAATTGGATTTTAGAATTTCCTTTGTCTTGGCAAGGAACACTTCTGCATTCTCAAGTGCTGCTTCTGCTCCCTCTTTTGAAAAATCATTATTTTATTATACAGCCGAAGGGCTTGATCCTGGCAATTAGACCAGATTTTCATTTGTTTAAGAATCGGTGCACCAGGCAAGCCACTGTTCGAACAATATTTTAAAGGTGTTTGAACAGTTGGAGAAGTTGATTCGATTAGATTAAGTGTGCCCGCTGTTCAATCATGTCATGAATCGTGTCATTTTCATTAGAATCGCGCCATTAAATGCGCCATTTCTATCCGAAATGAGCCACTTGAAAATGAGCCAGGAAACGCGCCAAAAATCTTATAAATGAGCCAACAAGCTAGCTTCTTGAAGAATAATGCGCACCTCTTCCGCTACCTCGCAATATAATTAGATTGGTTTTACCAGCTAATTCTGCTAACTCACGAGTTGCGGTTCGTCGAGACACGTCAAAAACTCGGCGGTATTCTTGATTGGATAATAACAAACCTTCATTAACCATAAGCTCCAGTGCCTTGATTTGGCGTTCATTAAATCCGAGTGCCTTTAAGTCAGTTTCGCCTTCTTCGGGGATTAAATCAAGAATGTGCTCGCCAGGGCCATAAAAAGTAATCAAAAAGTGCTTTGCTTTTTCCTCAAGCTTTGGTTCTTTTAAGCCGTGGCTCTTCATCCAATTCTTCATCTTTGTAATGCCTGTGCCATATTCTTCCATCTCATCAATATCGTGGAATCGCTCGCAAAGTATTTCGTTTCTTGGCTGATGCACCCCTTCAAGCTGATTGATATCAAGTCCTTTTGGCGGACCGCCGGGGCTTAGAATTTCAACTCTGTCATCGTAAATCATAATTTGTATAGAGCCTTCTTGCTCGTAATCCCTGTGAACCAGGGCATTTACTATTGCTTCACGCAAAGCCTGGTAAGGGTACTCATAGGTGGTTTTGGCTTTAAAGCTAACTACCTTTTGGGCTTTTCGCGTGTTTCTTCTGATAAACTTTTCAGCATCGGCAAGCATCGCCGGCAAAGTGCCTTTTAGCCTTGCCTCGTCGATAAACTCGGTTCTTGCAGTGCCCTTAAAGCGGGCTATCTTCACTTGGCTTCTCGGCAGAAAGTGTTGGGGCTCCTTGCCGAAAAACAGAAGACCTGACCAGGTAGGTATTAGGTCGCTACTTATCGCGTGTAGATTTATAAGGATTTGTTCAAGGTTTGATTTGGGAAGAGATTGGTTTCTGATCTCGGCTCTTCGTTTTAAAAACCAATCAACCTTTTCGCCATCGATATCATCCAGGCCCGCGTTCTTGACAGGCAGTAAGTCAAAAGAGACTCTGTCTTCAAGGAGCAGGCTTCTAAATTCCTCACGCTCCATTTGAACGGTATTCTTGCCGACTCTTTTGTATGGTTTACCAAAAGCCAGATAGGGTTTGCTGCTGCCTTTACCAACTTTTACAACCAGCAATTTCTTACCATCAACTGTTAGAAGCTTGATCTCTGGATAAATAGCTGGATCGGTATTGGCGATTATCTTATTTGAGATTCGCTCAATGTTGTTCTTGCCGCTATCAATGCCGATCAAAGAGCCGTCATCGCCTACGCCAAAGATAACGATACCGCCGCTTGCATTTACAAAAGAGACCAGAACATGAATTGCCCGGTCTATTTCAGCAAAAGAGCGCTTAAATTCAACCCCTTGGCTTTCACCTTCTTTGAGTACCTTGAACAGGTCTTTTTCATCCATAAACCCATTCTATACCGACATTGAGAACTATTCAACCAGTCAAGAACTCAACAAACACGGATGGAAAAGCGGGGTACTTGATTTGAGGATTGATCTATATCCAGCAGTCTGTATGATCGGTGGTTCTGAAGGTATTAATCGATTTAATAACATTGTAGCAGCTAGAGGGGTGATAAAGTAGATAGTTTAGTGCTATTGCTTAAAAACAAAAGCTTGATCGTTATTAACCGGATTTTATAACCACTAGCCCTAGCCCCACGATTTAGCTTTTAACACTGGTGTATTAAAGCAATAACGTATTGCTAAAGACCTAAAATATGCCATGCATTATTAAATGGTTCTAAAAATGCCGAATCGTTCTTCTCGCTAATTGTGCGGTGCCTTTTATTGGGATCATGGGGTTTACCATCCCTTCCGGGTTTACTTAACCAATCTACCCGTTTTTCTTTGATTTTCAGATCTAATCTTTCAGTCGGCATAATATAATAACGAGGCATCGCTTCTATTTCAGGAAGATGTACCAGTATTGAGAAATCCGAATCATCAACGTTATGAAACAGCGTACCATCTTTTTTAGCGTTCCATTGCCAGGTATCATGTGGCTCTGTTTTTGTCTTTACTCTAATCTTTACAGCACTATTGTCAGAGGTTGCTAAAATATCGTATTCAGGTGCGTTTCTTGTTATTAATGCCGCATTTATACCTCGACGAAGCAGCTCTGCCATTACAAAGTACTCACCGGAATTCCCAAATAGAATTCCCTTTCCATTTTTATGTGTTCTTTTAGGCATACGTACCCCCACCAAGAACTATTCTTTACTATTAATAATAACTATTCCGAGGAGCAATAACATAAAAACGGCTCCGTAGAGCCATTATCTGGAAATTTGTGCCCGAGGCCGGAGTCGAACCGGCACGACCTAAAGGTCGGCGGATTTTAAGTCCGCTGCGTCTGCCTATTCCGCCACTCGGGCTTATTTTTCGTGGATTGGATTTTAGATAAATCTCTTGAAAAATCCTAGTTTAATGTACCCAGTTCACCGGATAAAGTCAAGGTCCGACCGGCCCATTAGCCGATCGAGTAAGCGATCCCGTCGAGGATGTCTTTCTCGCTTATGATCATTTCGGGAAAGCCGAGGCCCAAGAGCGTTTCCTCAAGAATAAGGGCTCCGGTAACGATTACGTCGGCCCTTTTTGGGTGCATGCCCTTTAGCGCCCGCCGCTCTTCGACCGGCATCGCGGCAAGTTGTTTAATAAGCGATGTGAGTTCGGAGAGGCCTATCCGTGCCCCGTGAATTTTCTCGGGGTCGTAAGGTTCTACCCCGTAGTAGATGGCTGCAATTTGGGTGGCCGTGCCGGCGACCGCGATAACTACATCGGGGCTTTCGACGGCGGCTTTCTCGAAGGCCGGCATGGCGGCCGTTCGGATCATCTCGCGTGCGCCCTTAAGCTCGGTGGCAAGCGGCGGGTCGTGTTTTATGAAAAGCTCGTAGAGGCGCACCGAGCCGATGTTAAGGCTGGTTGCGCCAAATACCTCGCCGTTTCTGCCATAAATGTATTCTGTGCTGCCGCCGCCCACGTCGACTACGAGCGCCAACTCATCGGGCTTGACCAGTGAACCGGGCCCGGCGACCCCAGCAAAGGTCAGGCGCCCTTCCTCTTCCCCGGAGATGACCTCGATTGTTAGGCCGAGGCGCTCCTTGACTATCGCTATGAAATCGGCGGAGTTTGCGGCATCGCGCATGGCGCTGGTTGCAACCACCCGCACGTTCTCTACACCATAGCGCTCGAATAGGTCTTTATGCTTGGAAAGCGCGGCAAGCGTGCGCTCCATGGCCCCCGGTTTGATCTTATGGGTGCGGTTTACATCCTCGCCGAGGCGGGTTATCTCGAGTTCGCGTCTCAAATCATGCCATCCGCCGTTTTTTTCGGCGATCAGGAGGCGTACCGAATTTGTTCCGATATCAATCGCGCCGATTTTCATTACGGTCGCAGGGCTCCTTGCATTCAAGGCCGGTTGATCCCGACAGTTCCTTTTCTACCAGCTCACCGATTGGATTATTACCATCAGCCAGGTAGTGTGCATAGTGCGCGTGAAGGCATTTTACGGCGTTTAAGTTATGCACGCCCCCCACACCGGTTTCAAACACCGGATGACCCGCCACACTTGTTTCTTCATCGATATCTTTATCTATATCCGTACCCGTGCCGGCTCTTCGCCGTAGCTTGTAGTCCTCCTGGGCACACTCAAGACGCTCGCGCAGCTCACTATCGACTGCAATGCGCTCGCGCAAACGCTCTGCCCAGCCATCATCTTCCATGCGGGATACCGCTTTAACCTTAAGCGGGCAGGTGAGCCAGTACAGCGTTGGGAACGGCTTTGCATCCTCTATAAACGCATGGGTTTCAACAACCTGCGGACAGCCGAAAGCACACCGTGAAGCTATCTTCTTCAGGCCTCTCGGTTTCCGCTTAAGCTGCGCATATACAGTTACCATATCTTTTCCGTCGATCGTCGTGTTCATTGTTTCAATTCTACCACATAGACATGAAGCGGCATGCCGCGACTCGCGCCACCATACGTGACCGGGCGCAAACACGTGCTTCACACGGGAAAGAACAAAAAAGTATCCCGGTAGGATACTTTTTTGACTTCTTTAAAATCTTGGCCGATATATAATGCTAACGCTTAGGTGCGTTTGCCTTCTAAATTCCTCTTGATATCTCCCAGCTTCTCTTCGCTTGACTTGAGAAAATCCTTCATCATGCGCTCAAACGACTCGCCGCCTTCCCTTCGCTCATAGGAACGAGAAGGACGAGGTGGCCTTACTTCCTCTTGCTTGGGCTCTTCCAGCTGCTTTAGGGAGAGATCGATTTTGCCGTCGGGTTTGATGGCAACCACTTTTGCCGTTACCGTATCGTTTTCATGGAGGAAATCCTTGACGTCCTTAACATAGGAGTGCGTGATTTCGGAGATGTGGATGAGGCCCGTCCGACCCCCGGTCAACTCAACAAATGCGCCAAAGTTCGTGGTCTTTACAATCTTGCCCTCGACGATAATTCCTACTTCCAGAGACATACGTGTGTTTTTAAAAACTCCTTTCAAATCAATAAGCAAATTTTCCCATTTTACGAGGATAAATGTCAATAGTTGACATAGCCGCGTCTACAAGACGCCCGAAAAAACACCGACAATTCTTTGCCACAACGATGCCGGTTGCCCCGTGTCTCTGTTTTTTTCGACCCCATTTTCTTTTCCCTTAAGAGGTTTTTTTGAATCCTGCGGGATAACTACAATGACTTCCTCATCGGGCTTTGATAAGCCAAGGGATCTAGCTTCTTGCTCCACGTATGTATCCGACTGCAAATATTGTACTTCTTTACTGAGTTGATTGTTTTGCTTGTTGGTTTGCACGAGTTGCTTCTTCAGCGATTCAAGCTCTCGCCCTTGCTGGGCACGGTAGGTAATTGGATAAATAGCCCAGATAATGAAATAGAGGATTATCCCAAGCATGATGATGCGACCGTAATTCAGGCGCGTTCGTTTCTTGGGATGCAAAACCCGGACGTTGCTTATCCTTCGCTGACCCGTTTGCTGAGTTTTTCGCGGGTCTGCTTTCAGGTTTGTCCTTTGGTTTGTTCTGCGATTTTTGCCGGATGCTTGTTTTGCGTTCAATGCCGTCTCTTCTGCTACATATCGTGCTACATCTGTGACAATTGATCGGTTGCTAAAAATATAAATCTAGTTATCCATGCAATTATCTATAATAGTACAACCGTCTGATTTACGAAAGAAGAAAGCTATAAAAATTCCGCTAGGCTCCTAAACGCGATGCACTTTTATTAAGTTGGTCGTGCCGGGAACGTTGACGAATACACCCGCCGTAATTACAACGCGGTCGCCCTTTTCTATAAGATCGGCCTTGAGCGGGGCGTCGACGGCGATGTCGAACATGTTATCAAGGTTGATGCTGGGGCCGACCTTAAGCGGTATGACTCCCCAGGTAAGGTTAAGCTGACGGACGACCTCGTCGCTTGGGCTTATCGCAATGATCGGCTGTGCCGGATGGTGCTTTGCCACCTGGCGCGCGGTCTCACCGGATTGCGTGGATGTGATGATGGCGGTCGCGCGCAGCGCCGAGGCGATCTCACAGGTGGCTTTGCTTATCGCCTGGGTCGTACTCAGACGCTCGCGTTCACGGGGGCCCGCACCCCGGTCGATGCAGAAGCTTAAATCCCTTTCAGCCGCTATAATCGTGCGCGCCATCATGCTAACGCTTTCAACCGGAAAACGTCCCATGGCCGTCTCTCCCGAAAGCATGAGGGCGTCGGTCCCGTCGAGCACCGCGTTGGCGACGTCGCTTACCTCCGCCCTTGTCGGACGCGGGTTCCGAATCATCGAGTCGAGCATCTGCGTTGCGGTAATCACCGGTTTGCCGACGATCATGCACTTGTTGATGATCATCTTCTGTACCAGAGGCACCATTTCCGTGGGCATCTCAATACCAAGGTCGCCGCGGGCAACCATAACGCCATCGGCAACCTCAAGAATGTTATCGATATCCTTGACCGCTTCCTGCTTCTCGATTTTAGCGATTACTTTAGCATGCTTTATCGCCTCAGCAACCAGGCTCTTTAGAAGCTTGACGTCATCTGAGTTCCGCACGAACGAAAGCCCGATCCAATCCACGCCCTGCTCCAGACCAAAGGCCAGGTCGAGCCGGTCTTTTTCAGAGAGCGGCGAAAGGCTGACCATGACGCCCGGCAGGTGCACCCCACGCTTTGAGTTAAGAGGGCCGCCCTCGATAACCCTTGTGCGGACATCCTCCTCCCCCACACCGAGCACTTCAAGGATAATAAGACCCTCATCGATCAGGATGGTATCGCCCGCCTTTACATCCCGCGGCAGGTCGGGATAATTGATCGAGACTATTTCGTTCGTTCCCATTACCGGCCTTGTGGTGACGGTAAAATCATCGCCCTCGTTGATGATTACCTCGCCGTTCTCAACATCACCGATTCTCAGCTTCGGGCCGGCCAGGTCCATAAGAACGGCGATCGGCTTGCCCGATTCACTCTCAAGCTGCCTGATGTTGGCTATAGTCGCCGCGTGGTCCTCGTGGCTGCCGTGCGCCATATTGATGCGCGCAACATCCATACCGCCATCGAGCAGTTTTCTCATAACCTCGATATCGCGGCTCGCCGGGCCTATGGTGCAAACGATCTTCGCATGCCTCACGAAATAACCCCCTTATCGCTTAATGCTGTAAAACGCCGCCATTCCCGGGTATACGGATACCGGGCCGAGGCCTTCTTCGATCCTTAAGAGCTGGTTGTACTTGGATACGCGATCGCTTCGGGCCGGGGCACCCGTCTTGATCTGCCCGGCATTGACCGCAACGGCCAGATCGGCGAGCGTGGCATCGCAGGTCTCACCCGAGCGATGCGAGATAACTGCCGTGTAGTTCGCCTTTTGCGCCATTTGGATCGTATCAAGCGTCTCGGATAACGAGCCTATCTGGTTGAGTTTTATCAGGATAGAGTTAGCGGTACCCGTCTTTATCCCGGTCTCGAGCCGCTTTACGTCGGTTACGAATAAGTCATCGCCCATAATCTGAACCCGGCTGCCGATTCTCTCGGTAAGCTCCTTCCAACCATCCCAGTCGTCCTGGCTCATGCCATCCTCAATAGAAATAATCGGGTATTTATCCGTAAGCTCGGCGTAGTAGTTGACCATCTCGGACGGTGTGAGCGTGCGCCCTTCGCCTTCAAGAACGTAGTTGCCCTCTTTAAAAAACTCGCTGGATGCGGGGTCGAGCGCAACGAAGACGTCCTTGCCCGGTATGTAGCCCGCTTCCTCGATGGCCGATATGATCTGCCTGATCGCGTCTTCGTTGGATGCCAGGTCCGGTGCAAAGCCGCCCTCGTCGCCAACCGAAGTACTGAGCTTCTTGGCTTTAAGGACTTTTTTGAGATTATGGTACACCTCGGCACCCATGCGCAGGGCCTCACCAAACGACCCGGCCCCAACCGGCATAACCATAAACTCCTGGAAGTCGACGTTGTTATCGGCGTGGATGCCGCCGTTTAAGATATTCATCATCGGAACCGGCAGCATATACGAGTTTGTGCCGCCGATGTAGCGATAGAGCGGCATATCCAAGAAATTCGCCGCTGCTTTCGCCACCGCAAGCGAGACACCGAGTATTGCGTTTGCGCCAAGGCGGCTCTTGTTATCCGTACCGTCAAGGTCGATCATCGTCATATCGATGAAGCGCTGGTCGGTGCCGTCAAATCCCTCGAGTTCCGGTGCGATTATATCGTTAATATTGGCAACCGCCGTCTGCACTCCTTTGCCCAGATAGCGTCCCGGATCTGCGTCCCTTAACTCAAGGGCCTCGTATGTTCCGGTCGAGGCGCCGGATGGTACTGCGGCCCTTCCCGAGTCCCCGCTGGCAAGAACAACATCGACTTCAACCGTCGGATTTCCCCTCGAATCCAAAATCTCTCTTCCATGAATCATTTCAATCGTGTTCATTTTGCCTCCCATTTATATGTGGTTTTTAAGATATTCTCTCGCTTGTTTTCTCTCTTTTGCTTCTCTGCCTTTATTTTTTTATCTCTTATTTTATCTCTTATATCTCTCTCTATCTTTCGCCTCATCCCAGAGTTTATCCTTCTGCTTGAGCGTCAAATCGGGCAGGCGCTCGCCCCGCGTTTCGGCCTTCTCTTCCATATAGCGGAACCTGCGCTCAAATTTCTTACAGGTGCCATGTAGCGCGAGTTCGGGGTCGACATCAAGATGACGGGCGACATTCACCATGGCAAAGAAAAGATCGCCGATCTCGTCCTCGATGAGACCTTCCCCTTTTTTGGCCCTCTTTAACTCATCCGCCTCTTCGACGATCTTATCGAGGGCGCCCTCGACATCCTCCCAGTCGAAACCGACTCTGGCCGCTTTGCTTTGTAATTTATACGCGTAGATAAGCGCTGGGAACGATTTCGGGATTCCGGCTATAGCGGAGACCTCGTTCTTTTCTTTGCTCTTTATTTCTTCCCATTTTACAATCACATCACGGGCACAGGATACTTTGGTCTCGCCGAAGATGTGCGGGTGGCGGCGTACGATTTTGGTGACGATGCCTTCCACTACATCCTGTATGTCAAACCGGCCGGCCTCGGATGCAATTTGTGCGTGGAATACGATCTGCAGTAAGAGATCCCCAAGCTCCTCTTTCAAGTGCTCGGGGTCATTGGCATCGATGGCGTCGACGGTCTCGTAGGCTTCCTCTATCAGATAGCGCCTGAGACTTTTGTGCGTCTGTTCTTTATCCCAGGGACACCCCTGCGCACCCCGCAGCCTGGCCATAAGGGCGACAAGTTCTTCGCACGTGTAATTACCGGACAATAGTCACACCCCCAGTCGAAACATTTGAAAAAAGGACCCGGCGTGCGGGTCCTTCGATTAATTATTTTCTTTTATACCAAGCTTATAAGCGTTCTTATTGTCCTGGTTGAGCGGCGGAATCGGCTGCCGGTACTGTACCCGGCTCACTGGCGTTCGGTGTTAGCGCGCCGGTTGGCGCCGCTTCTGTCTTCGGCGGGCTTATATACTTTTTAACGGTGGCTTTTTTCCTTAAATTCTTAAGCCACTTGTTGAACTCTTCCTTTTTCTTTTGCGCCAAGAGTTTCTGCTTAATTTCTTCTTTTACTTCCGCAAAGGTCCGCTGTCCGGCGGGCCTTTTGCCGATCAGCTTGATGATATGATAGCCGTAATCGGTCTTTATGGGTTGGCTGAGTTGACCGGCTTCGAGCTTCCAGCTCGCATCGCCGAATGCCGGTAAGTACTTGTCCTTATCGGTCCACGGGTATTCTCCGCCTTTGTCCTTGCTGCCGGGGTCGATACTGTACTGCTTGGCAAGCTTGCCGAAGTCGGCGCCGCCCTGCAGATCTTTAAGTACCTTCTGCGCATCTTCCTGCTTCTGTACCAGAATGTGCGCTACATGAACCTGATCCTTGGTCGCGAATTCGGTCTTGTGCGTATTGTAGTAGTTCTCAGCATCCTTGTTGCTCACTTTTACACCTTTGGTGACTTTTTCGCCAAGCGCGTCGATAATCATGAGCTTACTTATCTCGCCTCTAAACTTCTCCATCGTGGTTTTCTGCGTCTTAAGAATATCCTCAAGCGCTTTCTGGTCCTTGATGTTGTAGGTCTTCATCGTTTCTTTGACTTTAGCATCTATCGCTTTATCGGTGATCTTGATGCCCACCTTATCGGCCTCTTGAAGCATAAGCTCCATGTCGACTAATTGATCGAGAATGTTTGCCCTATATTGCTGTTTTAGTTGCTCGCCCTGGGGACCCTTGAACACATCGGGTTGCTGCGCTGTCATTTGCTGCAGCCTCTCATCAACGTCGGCGACAGTGATCTTCTTGCCGTTTACCTCTCCTGCAAGCGGTTCCTTGGAGCACCCCACGACGGCTATAGCTACGGCCAAAATCAAGATCAGCACCAAGCCGTATTTGTAAAACTTCATTTAATTACCTCGCTTTCTGGCTTTTCATTACCTCGGTAGTGAGCACAATTATTATATCATCAAACAAAGCTAGCAGAAAAGCTATTATTTGGTCCTGCACCAGCTTTGTCACAACAAGATAGTTTCTCTGTGAATGGAAGGCCACGTTGTCATATTGATTAGCCAACACCATTTCTTGTTGCTTTGTCAAGCGCAATGACGAAATCCTAATCCTACCGTTTTGGTAAGTGATTTCGGTGATGCCCAAATGTCGCGCCAGTAACCGCAGTTTCGCGATATCGAGCAGGGTGTTAACGGCTTGAGGCGGTGTGCCGAAGCGGTCTTTTAGCTCAAATAAGGCCTGCCGCACATCATCGATATCCCGGGCCATAATGATCCTTTTGTAGGTCTCGATGCGCAGGCTTTCTTCGGCTATATAGGTGTCGGGCAGGTATGCGTTGACGGGCAGATCGATGCGTATTTCGACAGGCTCAAAGACCGGTTTGCCTTCGAACTGTTCGATGGCCTCGCGGAGCATCTGGCAGTAGAGTTCAAAGCCGATTGCCGACATATGCCCGTGTTGCTCGGCGCCGAGCAAGTCGCCCGCGCCCCGTATCTCGAGATCGCGCAGGGCTATCTTCATACCCGAGCCAAGCTCGGTAAAGTCGCTTATGGTTTTAAGCCGCTCAAAGGCCTGCAAGGTAAGTATACGTTGCGGCGAGAAGAAAAAGTAGGCGTAGGCGCGTTGATCCGAACGACCGACGCGCCCGCGCAACTGGTACAGCTGCGCTAAACCAAGAATTTCGGCCATATCGACGATAAGGGTGTTAACGCTTGGGATGTCGATACCGGACTCGATTATCGTCGTGCACACCAGAACATCATACTTCTTCGCAAGGAAGGCGAGCATTATCTTCTCCAACTGGTGCTCGCTCATCTGGCCGTGGGCGACCGCCACACGGGCCTCCGGGATCAGGGCATGCAGGCGGGCGGCGACCCGGTCGATAGTGTCAACCCGGTTGTGTACGTAGTATATCTGCCCGCCGCGCCCCAGTTCACGGCGCACGGCCTGCACCACCATCTCCTGGTCGTAACGTCCGACGTGGGTGATAATCGGCTGGCGGTGTTCGGGCGGGGTCTCGATAACCGACATATCGCGCACCCCGGCAATCGACATTTGAAGCGTGCGCGGAATCGGGGTGGCGCTTAAGGTTAGAACATCCACGCTTTTCTTAAAATTTCGCAGCTTTTCCTTGTGGTTGACGCCAAAGCGCTGCTCCTCGTCGATTACGACCAGCCCTAAGTCGAAGGGCTTAACATCCTGCGAGAACAGCCGGTGGGTCCCGATAAGAACATCCACCTTACCCTTGTTAAAGCGGGTTATGATGTCTTTTTGCTGGGCGGGCGATTTAAAACGGCTAATCATCTCGACGGTAACCGGGAATTGGGAAAGGCGCTCGTTAAACGTTGTGTAGTGCTGCTGGGCCAGGATCGTCGTCGGCACCAGCACCATTACCTGCTTGCCGTCCACGATTGCCTTAAAGGCTGCGCGGACCGCCACCTCGGTCTTGCCATAACCAACATCGCCGCAGATCAGCCTATCCATAGGCTTGACATCTTCCATGTCTTTTTTGACATCGTCGATCGCCGTCAGCTGGTCCGGGGTCTCCTGGTAGGCAAATGCATCTTCGAGTTCTTGCTGCCAGGGGGAATCCGGGGTGAAGGCCGTACCTCTGGCCTTCGATCTTTCGGCATAGAGCGATAGAAGATCGTAGGCCACTTTCTTAACCGATGCCTTCGCCTTTTTCTTTGCCTTCAACCATTCGGAGCCGCCGAGCCGCGATACGATCGGCGCCTCACCTGCGACACCGATATATTTCGTAATCCGGTCGAGCTGCTCGATGGGGACGAAGAGCCGGTCCGTTCCGGCATATTCAAGAAGCGCGTAGTCGCGCACGATACCGGCGACTTCTCTGCGCTGCAATCCACCGTAGACCGCAATGCCGTGGGTGCTGTGTACCACGTAATCACCGGCTTTAAGGTCGGCGATATCGGCAATTGCACGGCCCTTGCTTTGGGCTATGCTTTTCTGCTGGATGGCCTTTCTTCCAAAAATATCCGTATAGGATATAAGCGCCAGGCCTAAATCAGGGCTCGTAAACCCGCCACTTATATCACCGGTTACCAGTAAAACCGTCTTTGCGTCCCCCACGGATTCACCTGCACCGGACGTATAAGGAATCTTGCTATTTCCCAGAATCTGAGCCATTTTATCAAGCTGGCCCCGGTCATGGAGCGCCAGGATGACGGTTAATCCGAGCCCCAGATAATCGTTGATCCGATCGCTGAGCTGCTCGACTCTTCCGGCAAGGGGTTGAACGGGTGAAGCCTTGATCGCAAGGGTGCTCTTTGCCTCCCCTAAAGAGGTGAGTTCAAGCCGGGTGCGGCTCAGTATCTCTTTTGGCTTTCGAAAGTACGGGTACGGCGGTTTAATAATCGACCGGTGCTCGGCAAGATGATCGATATAGGACACCTGTTGCGAGAGGTGCTGTTGCGCCGCTTGCAGGGTTTCTTCCGGCTCATCGACAATGACCAGGGCGTCAGGGGAAAGGTAATCCATAACCGTCGCCGCCTTGCCGTACAGAAACGGCAGGTACTTATCGATACCTTCGAAGTAGTGCATGTCTTTTAATTTGCCGACTTCTTCTTCAAGCCATTCGGGGTAAGGGCCGGTAAGCTGCGCGAGCGCTTTTGCGACGTTGTCTTCGGTAAGCGCCACCTGACGACAGCCGTATATGTTGATGCCTTTCAGTTTTTCAACCGAGCGCTGGCTTGCTATATTGAAGGAACGTATTGAGTCGACCTCATCCCCGAAGAACTCGACGCGCACCGGCGCACCCGCATTTGTAGGAAAGATATCGATGATGCCGCCGCGCAGGCTGAACTGCCCCTGGCTCTCAACCAGCGACGCCCTTACGTAGCCCATAGCGCCCAACCGGGCAGCCAGGTCATGCAGATCGATTTCATCGCCTATTTTCAGGATTAGCGGGCGGTGCAACTGT
>NZ_PFNG01000228.1:0-1626 GCF_002791875.1 Candidatus Aquicultor secundus
AGAAGCTCCCCGAAGTCCTGACCAAGCTTCGCCGGCAATTCGTGGAAGGCTCCGTCGAAAATGGCGTTGAAGAGGGGCTCGCAGGAAAGATATTCGATTTAATCGTACATTTTGCTGGTTATGGATTTAATAAATGCGTAATTGGCTCAACTGAGATTGTGGATGCCGACACCGGCGATATTGTAACAGTCGAAGAATTATATACATCCAGGCGAAACATCAACACGTTAAGCTGCGATAGCGATTATAAGATAGTTAAACGTCCTGTTATCGATTGTGTGGCTAATGGGCGCAAGCAAGTATATAAAGTTAAAACCAGACTCGGTCACGAGATTACAGTCACGGATAATCATCCATTTTTGACTATTGATGGTTGGAAAGAGCTTAGAGAGCTGGGAATAGGGCATCAGATAGCGTCTCCTCGTAGTTTGCTTGATCTCGGTCATAACAGTTGGCCGAAGCACAGATTGGTCGTTCTCGCGGGCGTACTGTCCGAGGGGAACACCTGCCACCCGAGCGGTTTTTATTATTACAGTAAAGATAATATTCAGGTCGATGATTTCATTTCCAGCGTTGAACAATTTGAAAATACCCACGTAACAGTGCGCCAGAGACGCGGGCTTTATGAAGTCTATGCGGGTACGGGGCAAGACGCACGGTTTAAGAAAGGCCAGATCCCCTGGAACAAGCTTGAGAAAGAATCAGGTCAACCGGTCAATGGGCGGAGCCCGCGTTCTGGAGCCAGGCTGTGGCTGGAGGACCTCGGCCTTATATATAAAGACGCAACTCAGAAGTTTATCCCCCCAGAAGTCTTTACCTTAGATAGGAAGTCGCTTGCATTGTTTATCGGTCGCCTTTGGGCTGGTGACGGCTTCTTAATCTCAACCGGGACAAACAGGGTTCCCTTCTATGCTACATCATCGAGGAAAATGGCGTCGCAGGTGCAGCACCTGCTCCTGAGATTTGGGATCGTCAGCAGGATTATTGATAAACTATTTAAGTACCGAGATCAAGTGCGGCCTGGCTATACAATCTACCTGCAGGGCAGGGAGAGCATCGAGCGCTTTATCAAGAGCATCGGCCACCATATCATGGGACGCGGGGAAGAACTTACAGCACTACGCGCTTACTATGAGTCAATAGGGGACGATAAGCTGAGCCGCGATGTAGTCCCCTTCGCCATAAAAAGCATTGTGCAAAAAGAGAAAGCGCGGCTCGGTGCAACCTGGCCGCAGATTGAGCAAAAAACCGGTCTCTCCATGAGGGAGTTTGTCGGAGCGATTCATTCTCGCAAGCAAGGATTTAGACGAAGTACGATTCGTAGGATGGGCGATTACTTCGGCTCTGACGAGCTAATTAAACATGCAACTTCCGATATCTATTGGGACAAAATCGTCTCGATCGAACCAATGGGTGTTGAGCAAACCTACGATCTTGAGATAGAGGGTACCCATAATTTTATTGCCAACAATCTAATAGTCCACAACTCCCACTCGACCGCTTATGCGGTTGTCTCGTGGCAAACGGCCTGGTTGAAGGCTCATTATCCGGTGGAGTTTATGGCGGCGTTGCTTACAAGCATCATGGGCAACAAGGATAAGGTTGCGCAGTATATCAACGAGTGCA
>NZ_PFNG01000036.1:0-1672 GCF_002791875.1 Candidatus Aquicultor secundus
TGTGCAGACACCCGAGGGGATGCGCGATCGGTTCAATATCGAAGTCAGGGTACAATGCGAAGTGAAGCGGATAATTCGCGACAAAAAGAGCGTCGAGCTTTACAGCCACGCTACGGGAAAGACCTATTATGAATCGTATGACCGGTTGGTATTGTCGCCGGGGGCGGCGCCGTTCAGGCCCGATATCCCCGGATTGGACCACCCCCACGTGTTTACCATCAGGAATATCCCCGATACGGATGCGATCAAGGAATTCGTCGACCAGGTAAAACCCGAGCGCGTTGTCGTTGTAGGGGCCGGGTTTATCGGGCTTGAGATGGCCGAGAATTTAAAAAGGCGCGGCGTGAGCGTTATCGTGGTTGAGTTGGCCGACCGCATCCTGACCCCGCTTGATTTCGAGATGTCGGCACTCGTTCACCGGCACATCATGGAAAAGGGAGTAAATATCATTCGGGGTAAGGGCGTTCGGGAGTTGCACCATGAGGATGATTGGATAGTGGCCGAGTTGACCGATGGCACCAGGCTTAACGCCGACATGGTGATCCTGGGCCTTGGTGTGCGCCCCGAGGTAGGGCTGGCGCGGGATGCGGGACTCGAACTCGGGGCGACCGGCGGCATCGCCGTGGACGAGTACCTTAGAACATCCGACCCCGATATCTATGCCGTTGGCGATGTGATTGAGGTTAAGGATTTCGTGACCGGCAACCCGGTATTAATACCGCTTGCCGGACCGGCGAATAAACAGGGCAGGATCGTCGCGAATAATATTTGCGGCCGGGAGGAGAAGTACACCGCGACGCAAGGAACCGCGATTATCAAGATTTTCGATCTTGCGGTCGCCGTAACGGGGCTCAACGAGGTCGCGCTGAAGCGATACGGTATTACCTACGCAAAATCGGTTACGCATTCGACATCGCACGCTACGTATTATCCGGGGGCGAGCGGGCTATCGATAAAGATATTGTTCGATCCCGATAGCGGAAAACTGCTCGGCGCCCAGGTTGTCGGCGGCGCTAACATTGATAAAACGATCGATGCGTTCTCAATCGCGATGCGAGCGGGGATGACCGTCTTTGACCTTGAGAAGTTAGAGCTTTCGTACGCCCCTCCGTTCTCCAATGCGAAAACACCGGTAAATATAGCGGGATATGTTGCCGCGAACATGTTGCGGGGCGATGTTGCTATGTATTATTGGGACGAGGTTGAGGCAATCGATAAAGATACAAGCGTGCTGATCGACGTTCGTACCCCGCTTGAGTACAAGATGACGGGGACGATAGGCGGGGCCGTCAATATACCTGTTGACTACCTGCGGCAGCGGCTTGATGAGATCCCCAAAGACAAGGATATTTATGTCTTTTGTGAAATCGGCCTGCGGGCGTATGTCGCCTGCAGGATATTGATGCAGAAAGGCTATAAAGTTAAAAACCTGAGCGGCGGCTATAAGACCTACGGCGCCGCGTACAAGATGCTTAATAATATAGTTTAGTAAGTAAGAGCAGCGATTAGCGATTAGGGAACGTCATAACGAGTACCCCATACAGCTATGCTCATCGTTATCTAAACATACTAGTACCGCGACACCCTACTTTCTGTGCATGTCATTCTGAAGGAGCGAATGCGACTGAAGAATCTTGGGTGCAGAAACCTTCTGCATATGCAGGAGGGTCTA
>NZ_PFNG01000036.1:1692-9486 GCF_002791875.1 Candidatus Aquicultor secundus
TGTTATACAAGTTAAAGACCTTCTTTGCCAATAGCCTTTCTAAAACCCACGCTCTCGACCCACACCCAATCGCTAATCGCTGTTCTTCTCTGATGCTGATATTTGCTATAGAATAAAGGTAATCAACGCCGGCAAATGAGGCATTATGATTAAAGGGATTGGCATCGATATTGTCGAAGTAAACCGCATAGAACAGGCAATAAGCCGGCGCAAAAAATTTACGGAGCGCATATTTACCCAGGTGGAGCGCGAGTACTGCCTGAGCAAGCGCCGCCCGCATTTGCATTTTGCGGTGCGGTTCGCTGCAAAAGAAGCCGCTCTCAAGGCGCTTGGGACGGGTATGCGCGGAGTGAAATGGACCGATTTTGAGGTTCGTCGAGATAAGTGGGGCAAGCCGTATCTTTACTTAAACGGTAATGCGGCTGCCGTAGCTCGTGAGAGGGGCATCTGCGATATATTTATAAGCCTATCATTTAGCCGTGAATCGGCGGTGGCCTCGGCGATAGCTGTGGGAACGGAGTAAATATTTGCGTGTAGTTACGAGCCGTGAGATGCTCATAATAGAAGAGCAAGCTGAAGCGTTATTCGGCCTCAGCACCGGATTGCTCATGGAACGGGCCGGCCAGGCGGTTGCCGAAGAGGCGGAGCGGATGCTGCCACGCCTCGGAAACATCTTGATCGTATGCGGAAAAGGCAACAACGGCGGTGACGGATTTGTCGCCGCAAGACTTTTGAAAGCGTCAGGATACACCATCACCGTTTTTTCACTTGCACACAGAGATGCTTTTCCGCCGGCGGCGCAACAAGCTTTCGATAATCTTCCCAAAGAAATCAACCTTATCACCGAACCCGACCTTGGTCTGCTTGATGAGGGGTTGATAGAGGCAGACCTCGTCGTCGACGCGATCTTCGGGTTCAGCCTTAAAGGCGCGGTGCGCGGGGTGGCGTCTGAGGTTATCGACCGCATTAACGCATCCCGGAAGATGGTCCTTTCAGTTGACATGCCCTCGGGCCTGGAGGCCGACACCGGTAAAGTGTATGGTAGCGGGATATGGGCGGATATTACAGTTACATTTACCGCGCCGAAAGTCGGGATGCTCCTGCACCCGGGCATTGAACGTACCGGTGAGTACTTAGTCGCCGACATCGGTATTCCGCAAAGTTTGGTCGACGAGTATAGTGGGTTCAGGGCGCTGGACAGGCTGGATGTGTTTGACCTGTTCCCGGCGAGAAGCGTTGACGCGTACAAAAATACAGTCGGGCGGATACTGGTAATTGCGGGCTCGAGGGATATGGCCGGAGCGGCCGTTCTCGTAGCGCGGGGAGCATATAAAATCGGGGCGGGGCTGGTTGTTTTCGCCCCTCCGGCGAGTATCGCACCGGTGCTCCATAGCGCCTTAATCGAGGCAATCGTGCGGCCGCAGGCCGAAACAGAGGCCGGCACCCTCTGCATGGATGCTTATGATTCGTTGATCGAGCTTGCGGCGCAGTATGATGTCATCGCACTAGGGCCGGGCCTTACGGCCAATCCGCAAACGGTTGAGCTGGTGCGCAAACTTATCGTGGATATAGAAAAGCCGATGGTAATCGATGCAGATGGTCTTAATGCCGTCGCCGATCACGTAGAGATACTGAGCGTCAGGAAAGCAGAGACCGTTATAACGCCCCATCCGGGTGAGATGGCCCGGCTCTTTAAGGTGTCGACGCAAGAGGTTCTCGACGACCCCATCGGCTTTTCAAAACGGGCTGCTATAGAGTTTGGGGTCATAGCGGTTCTTAAGGGTGCGGTTACTATTATCAGCATCAACGATGAATCGACACTCAACACGACAGGTAACCCCGGCCTTGCAACCGCCGGGACCGGAGACGTGCTTACCGGTTTTATAGCCGGATTCATGGGCCAGGGATTAAACGCATACGATGCGGCGTCCGTCGGCGTGTATCTACACGGTTTATCCGCGGATATCGCCGTTGAAGATATAAGTGAGTATTGCCTGATGGCATCGGATGTTATCGACTACTTGCCCGAGGCGATTCTCTATATTTTAGGCTAGTAAAAGGGTCCAGAGGCCGGACCCCGGACCCTTGACCCTATAAAGAGAGGTAATAAAGATGGCTGAAGTGCGGCAAAAAGCGAAGGATATAATGACCGGGGGGTTGGTTACTTTTACCAAGGATACGCCGGTAAAGGAAGCTACCGAGGTGCTGGTTAAGAGAAACATCGGCGGCGCGCCGGTCGTTGATGATGAAGGCGGGCTTATCGGGATCGTATCCGAGAGCGATTTGATCATGCAGGATGTTCGTTTTCATTTCCCCACATATATCCAGCTTCTTGATGGATATATCTACCTGCCGCGCAGTCTTGAGCGGTTTGAGGAAGAATTTAAGAAAGCGGTGGGTGCCAAGGTGGGTGATGTTATGACCACCGAGGTTATTACCACCAATGAGGATGCAAGCCTGGAGGATATCGCTACCCTGATGGTCGACAAAGGCATAAGCAGGGTTCCGGTTATGTCCGACGGCAAGGTTGTCGGCATCATAACGAAGGGCGATATCGTTAAGGCAATAAGTAAGGGTTACTGGTAGGAACGATATCTATAAGGTATGGAAATGAGACCTTTATGGGCCGAGATAGATCTCTCGGCCATCAAGCACAATGTAAAAGAGGCCCGGAATGTTGTCGGGGGCAATGTCGAGATAATGGCGGTTGTTAAAGCGAACGCCTACGGCCACGGCGCGGATCGGGTTGCAAAGGCAGCCTGTGATGCCGGTGCGTCGTGCCTTGGTGTGGCGATCCCCGACGAAGGCGCTCGTTTGCGCGAAACCGGCATTACCCAGCCCATCCATGTGTTGTCGGAGGCGGCGGCTGAGGCGGCTCCGGTAATCCTTAAGCACGGTTTAACGGCAACAGTGTATACCTTGAAGTCGGCCCAGGTTCTGGCGGAAGAAGCCGGACATCGCGGCACGACGGTAAAAGTACACGTAAAGGTTGATACCGGCATGAATCGGGTCGGTCTTTTGCCCGAGAGAACCGCCGAGTTCTTGCGGGAAATAAACCGTTTAAAAGAGCTTGAAGTCGAAGGAATATTCACGCATTTTTCTGAGGCCGACAATCCCGAAAGCGACTACACGAATTATCAAATAAGAAGGTTTAAAGATCTTCTTGAAGAATTAGAATCCCAAGGGATATGCCCGCCGGTAAAGCATGCGGCAAATAGCGCGGCGGTATATCTGCATCCGGATTCACATTTTGACATGGTGAGAATCGGAATATCGTTATACGGCCTTCATCCATCCGAGGCGACGAAGGGACGCATCGATTTAAAACCCGCGTTTTCGTTGAAAGCCAGGCTCTCCTACGTAAAAGAGCTTGCGGGCGGTGAAGGCATAAGTTACGGCAGGACCTATACGACAGCGCAAGCTACTATAGTCGGGACGGTGCCCGCCGGTTATGGAGATGGATACTCGAGGCTTTTATCCAACAAGGCGCAGGTCTTGATTGGGGGCCGCAGGTATCCGGCCGTCGGCAATATCTGTATGGACCAGTTTATGGTCGATTTGGGCGCAGGCTCCACTGCCGGGGCCGATGATGAAGTGGTGTTGATCGGCAGGCAGGGTGGCGAGGAAATCAGCGCCGATGAGCTTGCCTCGATTTTGGGCACAATTAATTATGAGATTGTGTGCATGATAAACGCGCGCGTTCCACGGGTATATAAGGAGTAGCACATGTCCGCATCGCGGATAGTCGTTTTAGTTGTTGCAGCATTTTTAATCGGCGTGCTGGCATACGCCGTTGCGTTTAGAAGCGAAAGAACCTTTAGCTTGGCGCCGGGCAAGCAAACGTCTGGTGATAAGGAGGCGCGTGTCGTAGCAAGTGACACCAAGGCCGAAAAGGTAATAGACTATCTGAAAATCTCCGTTGAAATCCCATCGAATTCGATAAAGCTGGGAGAATTACTACATTTTAACATCTCTGTTGAAAATGTAGGTTCCAAGCCCCGTGAGCTTGTGTTTAATAGCAGCCAAAAGTTCGACATCCGCATTGAAGACAAGACAGGTGCAACGGTGTGGACTTGGTCCGATGGGCGAATGTTCGCGCAGATGATCGAAGAAGTAACGCTAGAGCCCCATGAAACGACGTCATTTACAGCGATGTGGCCGATGCAGGATAAGCAAGGAAACACCGTTCAGCCCGGAAACTATAAAGCCTTCGCAAAGGTCGTAGCCAACGGCGTTAAGGATAAAGATGTTGAGCTTGGGTTTACACTAAAAGCGGATGACTAGCAGGCGTTGGAATAAGAACCGGCGGACGTATGCCGGGCCAAAGATGACACGCTGAAATGTAGAGAAAGGGGTGGGTTACAGCAAAACGTAAACGGTACGACAACAGCATAGAGAGTGCTTAAGAATTGTTCAAAAAAGGCTACTTTGGATGTGTAAGCGCGGGTGACCGCGTACATAAGGAGGTAGAAGCATGAGTGCAAAAATTTGCTCAAGATGTATGGCAGTCAGTGATGGAACCAAGTGGTTATATAACGAAGGGGAACACACACGGCTCATGCGAACAAGACGGGCGGAGGTAACCCTCTGCCCGGGGCATCAAAGAATCGAGAAGAGAAGAATCGATGGTGTTGTGACGCTTAAGGGTGATTTTTTGAAATGTCACTTCGATGAAGCGATCAACCTTATTAACAATATCGCCGACAGGCAACTACAGCGAAACGTCGCGGCCAGGGTCTACAATATGGAAGAAAACGGCCATGGCCTTGTAGTAGAGACAACCGATGTCTCGCTGGCCGAGCGCATCGGCAGGGAATTTGAAAAAGCGTTCCATGGCAATCTCATGATCCAGTGGCTGCAAGATGCCGAGTTCGTGCGGGTGAACTGGCAGCGAGACTAGGATAATAATTGATAGAATCTATATGGTTATATGCTATTTTGGTTTTAGGTGATGTAAGTGCCTATTTATGAGTTTAGATGTAATAAGTGCGGGACGAAGTTCGAGAAATTAATGTCCGCTTCTAACGGCAGAACTCCGGAGTGTCCGGGCTGTGGGTGCGCCGATGTGAAGAAACTCTTTTCTTCATTCGGCTTTTCGTCCGGCTCAAAGACGAGTTTCGGCGACGGATGCGGCAGTTGCTCGAGCAGCAATTGCAGCACATGTGGTAAGTAGGGTAAGTAGGGGATAGAACATTGGACCTTCTTAGCTTAGAAGAACAATCAAAGGGATGCGAGTCGTGTCCTCTGGCAAAGCAGGGACGGACGCAGGTTGTCTTTGGCGATGGCAATCCGGATGCCGACATCATGTTTATCGGCGAGGGCCCGGGCTTCTACGAAGACAAGAACGGAAAGCCGTTTGTCGGTGCGGCGGGTAAGCTTTTAACACAGCTTTTGGAGTCCATCGGGCTCAAGCGGGAGGATGTCTACATAACCAACGTCGTAAAATGCAGGCCCCCGCAGAACCGCGACCCCAAACCGGATGAGATCGATATTTGCACGAACCGCTATCTTTTTTCGCAGATTAAACTGATAAACCCCAAGGTAATCGCTACGCTTGGGCGGTTTGCTTCATCTGTTATCCTCGATATGAAGGATGTTTCGATGGGGCGCGTTCATGGGCAGAAATTCATCAAAGACGGCTCGTTGGTGGTGCCGATTTACCACCCGGCGGCGGCGCTTCACTCGCGTGCGAACCTGGTTCCGTTAACTGAAGATTTCAAGAAACTTAAGGCATATGTCGGGGAAAACGTAAAACTACAAGAGAAAGCCCAAGATACAACCGGAGATATAACAAAGGATAACCTGGCGCAGGAGCAACAGATCGGCATGGAGCCACAAGTAGAGCAAATGGGGTTGTTCTAGCGTAAGTTTAATGCAGTGAATTAATGTAATGACATAAATGATTAATATCATGATATTAATAATATTATAGATAACGATTTATATGTCGACCTATATAACGACTTTGTGAGTAACGATGTTTAGTGTGATTACGCATTCACCTGAGGAGACTTGGGAGCTGGCGCGAAAGCTGGCTCCCATATTATCTAGCGGCGATGTTATAAATTTAAGTGGAGACCTTGGGGCCGGTAAAACGGTTTTCTCCAAGGGTCTTGCCGTTGGCCTGGGGATTGATGAGCCGGTTACCAGCCCGACCTTTACCTTGATCAAGGAATACATGGGTCGTTTGCCGCTTTATCACTTTGACGTATACCGGTTGTCATCACCGGAGGAGATGGAGGAGCTTGGATTTGACGAATACTTCTACGGCGATGGCGTTTCGGTTGTTGAGTGGGGCGATAAAATCGAAGAGCTTCTCCCCGATGTTCGCCTTGATATAAGGCTATTGCGCCTGGTAGATGACGAATTTCGGCGAATTGAAGTAACCCCGCAGGGTGATGTCTGGCAAGAAAAAGTCGATCAATGGTTGGTGAGAGAGTAAGTTGTTAACGCTGGCGTTTGATACTTCAAGCCCCGTCCTGACTGTGGCGATAGGCGATGGCGAGAGAATAATAACAGAGACGACGACCTGGCTTCCGAGGGGGCATATGGCAAAGCTGCTGCCCGCAATAGACGGTCTTCTAAAGGATGCCGGATTAACCGTTCAAGACGTGGAAGCGGTCATAATAGGCAGCGGTCCGGGCTCGTACACGGGCCTAAGGATTGGAATGGTGATAGCCCGTACGCTGGCCCAGCTTTTAAAAGTACCCATACTCGGCATATCCAGCCTGGACGCGATTGCACAGCGCAACATAAAAGAAGGAGCCCTGATTTGTCCGGTAGTAGATGCCAAACGGGGCGAGGTGTATGCGGCGTTTTACCGGTCGGCCGGGGATACGGTCAACCGCTTCACCAACTTTAAGGCGATCGCTCCGGATGCGCTGGCCGAACTACTGCAGCTTGAGGGGTACGAGCGTGTCATCTTTGCCGGCGATGGGTTGAAGCTCTACTCAGACGTATTAGTGCAGGTGTTAGGGGATAAAGCCAAACTTGCCCCGGAGGACGATTGGTGGCCCCTGGCTTCGGATTTGATTAATGTGGCGCGCCCGCGCATAAGGGCGCGCGATTTTGACGAACTCTACCAGCTGGCGCCGATTTACGTCAGGCTGTCTCAAGCCGAAGAAATATGGGAAAAACGTCATCGGGGGTGAATTTTATAATGCTTGTAATGAAACCTGAAGTCCGCCGCATGACGATGAACGATGTCGATCAGGTGCACGACATCGAAAGAAGGGCGCACTCGAATCCCTGGAGCAAACTGACGTTTCAGCGTGAAGTAATAGGCAGTCACCACAACACGTGCCTGGTTGCCGAGATAGGGGAGCGTATTATCGGCTTTACCTGTATGTACCATATTCTGGAAGAGGGCCATATAACCAATGTTGCCGTTGATGCCTCCCACCAGAACCGGGGAATCGCAACCTGCCTTCTACTCGCGGCAATCGATTACGCGTGCGGGAGGGGCGTCAAATATATGACTCTTGAGGTGCGCAAATCCAATACCAAGGCGCAGCACCTCTATATAAAATTCGGCTTTCGCATGAAGGGTATCCGTAAGGGATATTATACGGATAACTACGAGGACGCCCTGATATTCTGGACAGGCGATATCACGAGCGAATACTATACGGACCTCTTCGACGAGATTCGAAGAGACCTGGAGAATAAATAAGAGGCCGGTGAATACTGCATGTGACTAAATATGTGACTAAATAAGGGTCCGCTAGATGTCATTCTGAAGTGACTAAACAAGGGTCCGCTAGATGTCATTCTGAAGTGACTAAACAAGGGTCC
>NZ_PFNG01000124.1:0-7909 GCF_002791875.1 Candidatus Aquicultor secundus
GCCTTTGAGCAAGTCCAATTTGGCAAAAGTGCTTCAAAACAAATTCTACATCGGCATAGTCGAATGGAAGAGCATTATAGCCAAGGGCAACCATGAGCCCATCATTTCTCAGGATATTTTTGAGAAAGCAAAAGAGATATTAAAAATTAACAACACGGCCGGTGAACGTAAAAGAAAGCACCCGCATTACTTAAAGGGCACCATCTACTGCGGTGAATGCGGCTCTCGCATGTCAATTACAATAGCCAAAGGCCAGTACCCTTACTTTTATTGTCTCGGGCAAAAGCGCAATGATGGCTGTAACCAAGAGTATGTTTTGGTTGATACGATTGAAAAAGAGATTGAAGAGCTTTACCTTCAAATCGAGATCCCCAAAGCTAAGTCAAACAAACTTAAGGATAAGTTCAGAAAAGAATTTGCCCAGCAAGGGATTCTGTTTACGAAAGAAAAGGAGTTCCACAACAAAAGAATTGCCAAACTTTTAAAACAGCAGGAAAAACTTCTCTATTCCTACTACGAAGAAGCCACGCCTTTTGCACTTTACAGAAAAGAGCAGGAACGAATTGCCAAAGAGCTAGCTGACGCTGAAGACAAATTATCAAGACTCGACGCAAAGGATTCTAGGGCCGAGAAAGTTTTTGAACTGATTCTTGCCATCGCTTCGAACTGTCATGAGGGCTATAGAATGGCTCTGCCCCAGACAAGAAGAATGTTTAATCAAGCTTTCGTCAAAAAGGCTTATATTAAAGGCAAAAAAATCAGCAAACATGAGTTCACTGATTCTTATACCGATGTTATTTTTTCTCCGAGTTCGAATAAGAACTACTTGGCTGGGGGAGAAGGATTCGAACCCTCACATACGGAGCCAGAGTCCGTTGTCCTACCGTTAGACGATCCCCCATTATGAAGTTTTAGCTCGATTCGGCGGATCGAACAGATGAAATACTATCACGAATTGCCGGCCATTTCAAGTAAACGGATTGCTTCGCCGAGGCGCTCGAGCGTAGCCTCGCGACCTAAGAGTTCGATCGTTTCAAACAGCGGTGGGCTTATGTTGCGACCGGTGACGGCAACTCTGATCGGCTGGAACACGAATTTCGCTTTAAGACCGGTTTCCTCAACAAGAGCGCGGAGACGCTTTTCGATAGGTTCGGAGTAAAACTCGAACGACGTATCCGAGAGCGCCTCTAGAGTTTTGCGTAAGATATCAGGCACGCCTTCTTTTTTAAGGACTTTCTCGACCGCCTCGGGCCGGTACTCGACACGGTGGAAGAAAAAGCTGCTTAGTTCCGCAATATCGCCGAGTTTTTCGAGCCGCTCCCGTGTAATCTCAGCAAGCCGGTTGTACCAGGTATCATCGTACATCTCGACGGCAAGGCCCGCCCTTTGCAGAAACGGCTTCATCATTCCGGCCAGCTCGTGAACGGATAACTCGCGGATATAGACACCGTTCATCCACGCAAGCTTTGTGGAATCGAATACCGCCGGGGACTTACCGACGCCTTCGAGGCCGAATTTTTGGATCAGTTCTTGCCGGTCGAAAATGGTCTGATCTTCAAAGCCCCACCCAAGAAGCGCAAGGTAGTTGATGAGCGCTGCGGGCAGGTATCCTTCATCACGGTATGCCTCGACAGCGGTAGCGCCATGGCGCTTGCTAAGCCTGGTTTTATCCGGGCCGAGTATCATCGAAAGATGCCCGAATTCGGGGATTTTATATCCTAGTGCCTGGTAAACAAGGATTTGCCGCGGGGTATTGGAGAGATGATCGTCTCCCCTGATCACGTGGGTTATATCCATATCATGATCGTCGACAACCACCGCATAATTGTAGGTCGGGATGCCGTCGGCACGCACCATGATGAAATCGTCGAGGTTGGCGTTTTCAAAGCTTACCTCACCTTTCACCAGGTCGTTTATTATTGTAGTGCCCTCATCCGGGCAAAGAAAGCGAATGACCGGTTTTAGCCCTTTCTTCTCGCAGGCCAGGCGCTCGGCCTCGCTTAAGGAGGCGCAGCGGCGGTCGTATTTGGGTGTTTCCTTGCGTGCGAGCGCGGCTTTTCTTCGCTCTTCAAGCT
This sequence comes from Candidatus Aquicultor secundus, assembly GCF_002791875.1. NCBI lineage: Bacteria > Bacillati > Actinomycetota > Candidatus Aquicultoria > Candidatus Aquicultorales > Candidatus Aquicultoraceae > Candidatus Aquicultor > Candidatus Aquicultor secundus. Next base: position 2,076 of record NZ_PFNG01000124.1, read on the forward strand.
CTTCCGGCGTGCAGTAGCACTTGTATGCTTTGCCCGTTTCAAGAAGCCTTCGCGCTTCTTCTTCGTAGCGCGGAAGCCTGTCCATCTGCCTGAACGGCCCCTCATCCCAGTCAAGCCCCAACCAACGCATAGCCGTTATGATAACGTTGATCGCTTCTTCAGTTGAGCGCTCGCGGTCGGTATCCTCGATTCGTAAAATAAAAACACCACCGTGGTGGCGGGCGTAAAGCCAATTAAAAAGCGCCGTCCTCGCCCCTCCGATATGCAGATATCCGGTCGGGCTTGGCGCGAATCTAACCCTTACTATGCCGTCCATATATCCTCCAGGCCTATCAAGTTGAGCCAACTTTTATATAGTAGCAGATATTCGGGCGTTGTGTTTCTATTAGATTTCTCAATATACTAAAAATTAACGCGTAAAAGCTCCGATCGGTGCCGGAGCTTTAGGTTTTTATGCTTTTTACAACGCACCGTTCTGTTAGATATCCAGTTCGCGCCCGTAGTCATCGGCCAGGCGATGGTTGTCGTCTTCGTTGTTATAGCCAAAGGCTATCTCGAGAACCCGCGATGGCACTTCGTTCGTGGATATCAGCCTGTGCACTGTTCCGGATGGGATAAAGAACTCCTCGCCCACCTTAGCGTCGTGTAGCTCTTCGCCTATCTGAACCCTAACACCCTCATCTAAAACAACCCAGGCATCACTTCTAAGGTTATGCCAGTGGATGCTGGTCTCCTGGCGCGGATGCAATGTTAGAAGCTTTACAGAACAGGTTTTGTTGTGTGCGTATTGCTTGTAAAAACCCCAGGGTTTTTCTACTTTCATAAACTATCACCAGTTACCATCTAATCACTTATAAAGTCATAGCACAAGCGTAGCTTGATAAATAAAAAGATATTTTTTCCTTTAAATTACCTTTACAAGGTTGGCCATCTCTATTGCCGATACTGCGGCCTGCCAACCCTTATTGCCCTGCTTGGCACCGGCCCGCTCGATCGCCTGCTCGATGCTGTCGGTAGTCACTACACCGAAGATAATCGGGACGCCCGAGTCGAGATTTACCCTTGCGATGCCTTTTGCAACTTCGCCTGCAACGTAATCAAAGTGCGGGGTGGAACCCCTGATGACGGCACCAAGGCAGATGATGGCGTTGTAGCGACCGCTCTCCGCAAGCTTTTTTGCTACCAACGGGATTTCAAATGCGCCCGGTGTCCAGGCGACGTGCACATCCTCATCCGCTGCGCCGTGGCGCTTCAGGGCATCCATCGCCCCATCGAGAAGTCGTGTTCCGATAAACTCGTTAAACCTGCCAACGACTACGGCGAACTTCAAATCCTTCGCAATTAAATTGCCTTCATAAGTCTGCATTATATCAACCTCCTATTTACTGCTTTTTTCCGGCGCACGATCGACGTTTTCAAGTATGTGGTGCATTTTTTCTTTCTTGGTTTGGAGATAATGGATGTTGTAATCGGTCGGTTTTACCTGCAGGGGCACCCTCTCCACAACATTCAAACCGTAGCCCTCAAGGCCCACGATTTTCTTGGGATTATTGGTCATAAGGCGTATTGAGCTTAAGCCGAGATCCGCGAGAATCTGCGCACCCATGCCGTAGTCTCGCAGGTCGGTAGGAAAGCCAAGGTCGTTGTTCGCCTGTACGGTATCGCGACCGTGGTCCTGAAGCTCGTAGGCACGCAGCTTGTTAAGAAGGCCGATTCCCCGTCCCTCGTGTCCAAGGATGTAAAGGATAACGCCTTTCCCCTCTGCATTGATAATTCTAAGGGCGGCTTCGAGTTGGTCGCCGCAATCACAGCGAAGCGAGTGGAAGATGTCGCCCGTCAGGCACTCGGAGTGCACTCTGACAAGGACGTTCTCTTGTCCGTTAACCTCACCCTTGACTAGGGCAAAATATTCCTTACCATCGAGCTTGCACCGATAGCCGATCGCCTTAAAATCACCGAAGTTGGTTGGCAGGCTGACTTCCGCGACACGCTCGACGAGCTTCTCCGTCTTGCGCCTGTACCTGATCAGGTCCTCGACGCTTACCAGTTTGAGGCCGAATTTATCGGCGACTTTGCGAAGCTGCGGCAGGCGGGCCATGGTGCCGTCTTCGTTCATGATCTCGCAGATAACCCCGGCCGGGAAGAGCCCGGCGAGCTTGGCGAGGTCAACGGCGGTCTCGGTATGGCCGGCACGCTCCAGAACCCCACCCTTTTTGCCTCTTAGCGGGAAGACATGGCCCGGCATCGAGATATCCTCGGGCTTGCTGTTCGGGTCGACTACGGTCTGCACCGTTACCGCACGGTCTTTTGCAGAAATACCGGTCGTGATCTTGCCTTTGGCGCCAATCGAAACGGTGAACGCCGTCCCCTGTTCGGAGGTGTTATTCTGCACCATCGCCGGGATACCCAGCTCATCAAGCCTCCAGCCCACGCACGGCATGCAGATAAGACCACGCCCGTTTGTAGCCATGAAGTTGATGGTCTCTGAGGTGACCTTCTCGGCGGCCATCATGAGATCGCCTTCATTTTCCCTATCCTCATCATCGACTACGATGATGATCTTTCCGTCTTTTATGTCTTGTATGGCTTCCTCGATACTGTCTAACATACGCCTTCACCTTTCCTTATCTATCTAAGCAAAGCCCATATCGCGGAGCTTATCAATAGTAAGCCCGGGGCTTTTTTCGCCATCCTGCTTCTTATTGATAAACTTCTCGACATACTTGCCTATGAGATCGGCCTCGAGGTTCACCCGGTCGCCGGGGCTTTTAAAGCCAAGCGTCGTCATCTTTGCCGTATGCGGAATGATGGAGACGGTGATATACCCAACACCGTAATCCATTACGGTAAGGCTGATCCCGTCAACGGCGATCGACCCCCGTTCGATTAAGTAGCGGGTGACAGAGGCGGGGGCTTCTATCTTTATTAGAAGGGCATTTTGTTGAACCGCTTTGGATGTTATGATCCCCACGCCATCCACATGCCCCGAGACCATATGCCCTCCCAGGCGGTTTGAGAGCGTCATCGCCCGCTCAAGATTCACCGTTTCTCCTCGCGTTAGCTCCTCGAGGTCGGTTTTCACAACCGTTTCGGGCATAACGTCTACCGTGAAACCGTTGGCCGATTTTGTGGTCGCGGTAAGGCACACACCGTTGACCGCAACGGAATCGCCTATTTGGATTTCGGGCGTGAGCCTGGGCGCCTCTATTTCGATGACGAATTCCTTCGCCCCACGCTTTATCGCTTTTACTCTGCCGAGTTCTTCGATTATTCCTGTGAACATATATCTACCCTCACTATCCTAAGATACTGCTGCTAAACTTTCGCTCATTGCAGCTTAAACCCTTCACTCTCAAGAAAAGCCTCTTGCGCCCTAGATTCTTCGCTATTGCTCAGAATGACATCTAGTGAACCCTTCTTTTTTGGATATGCTTCAACTAATATATCTTCAATACCATCTTTAATGTCTTTAACCGTATCTTCGGCTTTGCCTTTACCTAATTGCTCGATGCTTTCGATCCTTAGTTCTTTCATAACATCCAGCCTGCCGCCGATCAGGTCGACGCCCTGTTTGCCGATAAATTTTGGCGCGATAAAAATCATGTACTTGTCAACCAGGCCGGCTTTAACAAACGATGCGGCGAGCTTGCCTCCGCCCTCGACCAGGATGCTTGAGATTTCGCGGGACCCCAACTCTTCGAGTAAAAGCTCAACATCGACCGTACCATCCCAGGTCTCGAGCTTGATTATCTCGAGGCCCCTTACTTTTAGGTCCTCAATGTTCGCCAATGAAGCAAAGGATGTCGTTGCTATGATTGTCCTAACATCGTGCGCCGTACTCACGATTTTGCTGCTTAAGGGAATTCTGGCTTTCGAGTCGACGATGATACGTACAGGATTTCTTGTATTCTCACGCTCAAGCCTTGTGGTGAGCTGGGGGTTATCTACAGTAACCGTGCCGATGCCGACCATGATGGCGTCATATTGGTTCCTCAGCTCATGCGCCCTTTTTCTTGCCGCCTCACCCGTAATCGCGGTCGCCCTTTCGGGTGATTGCGCGATTTTGCCGTCGAGGCTTACCGCTGCTTTAAGTACCACGAATGGGCGCCCTGTCGTAATATATTTGATAAAGACTTCGTTTTGCTTTGCGACTACGTCGGAAAGTACGCCGTACTCGATTTCGATTCCCGCATCGCGGAGGCGTTTTATGCCGCCACCCGCACATTTGGGGTTGGGGTCGATCATGCCGACAATTACTTTCTTTATGCCTGCGTTAATGATCGCTTCGGAACACGGGGGGGTTCTTCCGTGATGGTTGCACGGCTCAAGGGAGACAACCATCGTCGCACCCTCAACGTCTTCGGTCGCATTATTAAACGCATTTATCTCCGCATGGGGTTCGCCCGCTTTTTGATGATAACCTTCAGCGATTACCCTGCCATCTTTAAGAATAAGAGCCCCTACCATGGGATTGGGACTGGTCGTCCCGCGGCCCATCTCTGCAAGTTCAACCGCCCGTTTCATATACTGTTTGAAATCTACCGCCGTGTTCTCCATCATTTCCTTAACAACCTACCGGTTAATCATTTATTATTTGGCTATGTTGCGCTAGTTATTTCTTTATATTTAGCCATTAATCAGCTATTAATCAGCCAGTGCTCAGTTGTCACTTTTGTAACTCACTTGTTGCTTAGTCGGCTTATAAATTACTCGGCTTACAATAGTCTAACCCTAAACTTAGAATCTAGAATAGAGCCCGGGGAAAACAAAAAGCGCCTCGGAGAAAGCCAGGCGCAGTGCAAATGCATACATAAATGTATACTTTAGCCTTAACCTTCTCCCATCCAGACTATACTGTCGGCTCCGGAATCTCACCGGATCTGCCCTGGCTGGTGTACAACCAATCCAAAGCTCGCGGGCTTACCTAAAACTGCTTTTCAAAAGCCTGTTTAAGGCTTACCGCCGGTCGGGAATTTCACCCTGCCCCGAAGGTCTGTATTCAATTATTGCTAATTGTAGCAATTGTAGCAGAATTAGTTTGTGTTTTGCAAGCTAAATAGGTGCGGCCTTCCGTATACCCCTTACCGCCTGGGGTATATCTTCCGCACCGAATATCGCCGATCCGGCCACCAATATCTCGGCTCCTTTTAGGACAACCCTATCCGCGTTAGCCGCCGAGATACCCCCATCGACCTGTATCTTTACATCCAGGCCTTTACTGTCGATCATATGCCGAACGACCTCGATTTTCTCCAGGGCGTTTGGAATAAACTTTTGTCCCCCGAAACCGGGGTTAACCGACATGATCAGCACGAAATCGAGGTCTTCCAGTATATGGTGAAGATAGGTTACCGGGGTAGCGGGATTTAACGCAACCCCAGCTTTCACACCCGGATACTCCTTGATCCTCTGGATTACCCGGTGCGAGTGGTTGGTAGCCTCAACGTGAAATGAAATCCACGAGGCTCCCGCCTCGATGAACTGGTCCAGATACCTCTCGGGGTTGTCTATCATAAGATGAACGTCAATCGGCAGGATCGTGCTGCGCTTCAAGGACTCAACGACCAGCGGTCCAATCGTTATGTTGGGAACGAAATGCCCGTCCATCACATCAACATGTAAAAGATCCGCTCCACCCTCGGCTGCTTTTGCAACCTGTTCTGCCAGACATGAAAAATCGGCAGAAAGAATCGACGGTGCGATCAGTAATTCGCGTTCCATTCAAACCCCCATGGAATTTCGAATTGCGAATGCCGAATTTCAAATGAAAGGCAATCACAAAGTAACGTAGCTGCTAGTGTTAGCATACCTGCACTGTTAGCATACCTGCACTG
>NZ_PFNG01000141.1:0-1658 GCF_002791875.1 Candidatus Aquicultor secundus
AAGCTTAGACCCTCCTGCATAAGAAAAAGGTTTCCGCACCCAAGATTCTTCAGTCGCTTCGCTCCTTCAGAATGACATCTAATCGCTGTTTGCTATTTGCTATAAGAATGACAACTAGTCGCCGTTCACTGTTTGCTATAAGAATGACATCTAATCGCTGTTTGCTCCTTCAGAATGACATCTAATCGCTGTTTACCATTTGCTATAAGAATGACATCTAATCGTTATTCGCTTCGTTCAGAATGACAGGCAGCGGTAGCTAGTTATAGTCCGCGTTTATCTTTACATAATCGTAGCTGAAATCGCAGGTCCAGACGCGGGATGTTGCTTCGCCGATTTTCAAATCGACGGTAACTTTTATATCTTTCTCTTTTAACAGTTCATTTACCTTGGCCGTGTCATGGGCGATTGGATGGCCGTTTTCGACCAGCTTTTCGTCCCCGTAGAAGACATCGATTTTGGACTGATCCATGGTTGCGGATGAGTAGCCGACCGCGCAAACGATTCTGCCCCAGTTGGCATCCTGTCCGAAAAACGCGGTTTTCACCAGGTTTGAGTTTGCGATGGCTTTTGCGGCCTTCTTGGCATCCGCATCGTCTGCGGCGCCCCGCACCTCGACTTCGATAAACTTGGTCGCGCCCTCGCCGTCTCGTACGATAAACTTGGCCAGCGCAATACAGACCCGGTCAAGGGCTTCTTGGAAGAGCCCGCTATTATGCGCCGTAATCTCTACGCCCGATGCGCCGTTGGCCAGGATCGCCACTGTATCGTTTGTGCTGGTATCACCGTCGACGGTTATCGCATGAAACGATTTGTCGACCGCTTTTTTAAGCATATCCGCCAATATATCTGAGGTAGTTCTCGCATCTGTCGTAATGACGGCGAGCATCGTTGCCATGTTCGGCTCTATCATACCCGATCCCTTTGACATACCGCCAATTCTGACTTCGCGGCCATCAACATCAAACGAGACGGCATATTCCTTTGAGAAGGTATCGGTGGTCATTATCGCCCGAGCGGCGTCACACCCACCATCCGGTGACAGTGCATCGACCGCCGCTTGTATTCCGTTTGCGACCTTGTGTATCGGGAGCGGTACGCCGATGATGCCGGTCGACATAACGATAATATCCTCGGGTTTACCGCCTATGGCTGAGGCGGTAAGCTCTGCCATGCGCGCCGCGTTCTTTTCGCCCGCCTCTCCGGTACAGGCGTTGGCGTTTCCGCTGTTGATGGCAACCGCCTGTGCCTTACCATCCGCAAGATGCGCTTTACTCACATGGATCGGTGCGGCAGACGCCTTGTTGGTTGTAAAAACCGCCGCGGCGTTCGCGATTGTGCCAGACGCAACGACGGCCACGTCCTTCTTACCGCTCTGTTTTATATTGCAGGCAACCCCCGCCGCCTTAAAACCCTTCGGCGCCGTTATCCCATTATTCATTTGCTTTATCTCATATGTTTTATTCATGTTATTTATCCTTATATCTTCTTAACCGTTACGTTGTTGAGTTTATCTAAGCTTAGACGCTCGCGCCTTAAAAAGGTGCGTATCAATATCTAGATTCTTCGCTATCGCTCAGAATGACATTTATATGAGGGGGACGTTGTTTCCTGTGCGTCCTAACTTGTTGGTTAGGACGCACAGGAAACAACGTCCC
>NZ_PFNG01000142.1:0-1636 GCF_002791875.1 Candidatus Aquicultor secundus
TATGCCGTGCATGATCTTGATAGTGTCTGCCTGGATTGCCACAACCCAACTGTCTGGAGGGCAACATCTAGCAGTCACACCGACACAGCCGGCACAACAACCGACGATTTCAACGACGAGCTGTTGCTAAGAGGATTGCCGTAAAAGGTTATCAAAATACATACAAAGTACACGGTTTGTAAATATAAAAAGCAAAGCGAGGCCCGCTTTAAACGGGCCTCGCTCGTGTATTACGTGTTGCTATACTATTTAATGACAGGTAAAATCAGAATTAAAGACCTAACAGAGGTGAAACATGAGGCGCGATGAAGCGTTTGCCATCTTAAAATCGCATAAACAGGAGCTTATCAAATTTGACGTAAAATCGCTTGCAATTTTTGGTTCAGTTGCAAGAGACGAAGCTGGGCCGGAAAGCGATGTAGATATATTGGTTGAGTTTAGCAAGACGCCTTCGTTTGATGGTTATATGGAGTTAAAGTTCTTTCTCGAAGATCTTTTGGGTCGATCTGTCGATTTGGTAACCCGCGATGCGCTTAAACCACGTATCCGACCATACGTTGAGAAGGAGCTTTTGTATGTCGCGTGATTATCGCCTCTTTTTGGACGATATTTTACAATCCTGCGAAAAAATATTGCGCTATACAAAAGAGCGAACGTTAGAGCAGTTTCTTTCTAACGAGATGGTGTATGATGCTGTATTGCGCAATCTAGAGGTAATAGGTGAAGCGGTTAAACACATCCCTCAGGCGCATCGGAATCGTTATCCTGAAATAGAATGGCGAAAGATAGCTGGTTTTCGAGACATTGCGATACATGAATACTTTGGTATAAATAAATCTATATTATGGGACATTATCCAGAATAAGGTGCCTTTTCTCAAAGATCAAATCGAGCAAATTCTTCAATCGGAGGAGTCAGGAGATGTCCCACCTAGTTAGCGAGCGATAGCGAAGCAATCTAGATTGCCACGGTCGTTTCACTCCCTCGCAATGACAAGATAGCTGAAATACAAAATCCCGTGTGACAGCAAAATAATTATTATACCTTCTTCTTCCTCAACTTATTCAACCGCTCTTTAATGGTCTTTTCATATCCATTATCAGAAGGCCGGTAGTAAACCTTATCCTTCAAATTATCCGGCAAATACGTTTCCTCCACATAATTACTCGGGTAGTCGTGCGGATACTTGTATCCCTTGCCGTGCCCGAGCTTCTTAGCGAGCGTAGTCGGCGCGTTTCTTAAATGGTTAGGAATCGGCAGGGTGCGCTCGCTTTGCACATCCTTGATCGCCTCATTAATTGCCGTTTTTGCAGCGTTTGATTTAGGTGCGCTCGCCAAGTACGTTGCACACTGAGATAGGGCGAACTTAGCCTCCGGTAATCCCACAAAATTAAGCGCATCAACCGTGGATGTTGCCAGCATTAGGGCATGCGGGTCGGCATTTCCGATGTCCTCGGAGGCAAATATGACCATGCGCCTGGCAACAAATTTAGGGTCTTCGCCGCTTTCCAGCATCCTGGCCAGGTAATACACGGCGGCATCCGGGTCGGTTCCCCGCATGCTTTTTATAAAGGCGCTGATAATATCGTAATGGGCATCCCCGGCGCGGTCATATTGCAGCTGTTTCCGGTTGATA
>NZ_PFNG01000260.1:0-7653 GCF_002791875.1 Candidatus Aquicultor secundus
CAGCAGTCTGTGAGTGCCCGCTAGATTCGGAGTTTATCCTGAGCGATAGCGAAGGACCTGCTCAGAATGACACAATAATTATGGTGTTCTGGCACTAGAGCGCAAGTTTTAAAACAAAGACCTAACAGATGTCATTCTGAACGAAGTGAAGAATCTAGCGGGCACTCACTTTGTTGAGAAGTAAAAGGGTCTAAGCTAGATAAACATTTTAATGATGAAGGTTTAGCTGATAGCTGATAGCTTCTTAGCTAATACAAGAGGTGAGATATGCTTTTAACTGCAAAATGGGTATTGCCGATAAGCCAGGCGCCGATTGAGGATGGGGCCGTCGTTGTAGACGGCTCCAAGATAAAAGACATCGGTAAGCTCAAGACTATGGCGAAAAAATATCCCGGTGAAGAGGTTGTCAATTTTGGCAAAGCGGTGATTCTGCCCGGTTTTGTCGACCTGCATACCCACCTCGAATATAGCGTTTTCAGGGGCGCATGCGATGATCTTGGTTATGCCGACTGGAAGATGCAGCTTACGATAAAAAGCACAACGCTTAAGAAAGCGGATTGGGTGCACTCGGCATACTTAGGCGCCCTTGAAGCGCTGCAATCAGGCATAACGACCATTGCGGATATTACAAAAAGCGGGGCCAGCTTAAGGGCCGCCAAAGACGCCGGCTTGCGCGGCATCGTTTATTACGAGGTTACCGGGATGGACCACACCGAGGTACCGCAGATCATGTCCAAGATGAAAGATGATATAGCCAAGTGGTCCGATGTGGTTTCAGGCACCAACCTTACCGTTGGGCTTGCCCCGCATTCCCCCTATACGGTTTCGCCTCCCCTGTACCAAAAATCGGTCCAATGGGCAAAAGAGCAAGGTTTGCATATCTGCACCCACCTTGCCGGCTCGAAAGCCGAGTATGATTTCGTAAAGTATGGCTCGGGAAGGCTCTCCGATGAGTATTGGGATATTGTCGGCTGGGGGGATATCCTTTGGCAGCCCATGGGCGTAAGCCCCGTGAAGTACCTTGAGGAGTGGGGGGTATTTGAGGGAAGCAACATCCTGGCGGTGCATTGTGTCCAGGTCGATGAGGCCGATATCGACACGCTTGTAAGATACGGGGTTTCAATCGCCCACTGCCCGCGCTGTAACGCCAAGCTCGGGATGGGGATCGCACCGCTTCCAAGCTTCTTGCACCGCGGCCTACACGTCGGCATCGGCACGGATAGCCCGGCAAGTAACAATACGATGGATATGTTCGATGAGATGAGAATCGGTCTACTTATCCAGCGAGGAATGACGAGATCATCCGATTTTACCGCCGAGGATTTCGTCTATATGGCGACCTTGGGTGGTGCAAAAGCGGTAAACATGGACGATACGATAGGCTCGCTCGATCCGGGCAAGGAAGCCGATGTCGTTGTCGTCGATATGTCGCACAGCCACCAAATTCCGACGCGTGACCCTTACTCGGCGCTTGTGTATACCGCCAATCAGGAGAATGTTGTTCTGACAATGGTAGGCGGAAAAGTCCTGTACCGGGATGGCAAGTACATAACGTTGGAAGAGGCCGAGATACTTAAGAAAACCGAGCCGATCATCAAGAACCTTAAGGTAAATAACGGCAAATAACGTTCCGCCACGAACTCTTTTGAAAGATACCACATTTAACAGAACAGGCCAGGCGGTAGGAGTATAGGCGAGATAGAGAATAATTTCACATATTTGTAAGGTAGTTTTGCCTGCAAATGGGCTATATGTAAAAATATTTAGTTGATAGGCGCACGGTAAAGCGTTATATTTTAATTTGACGGATATTTGAATTACGCTTTAAGGCGGTGAAGGGAGGTTAACTCGTTGGCAGACGATATCTCAAAAGATAAGGAGCAGGATGCCCCCAAAACGAGCAAGGCTCCAAAGCAAAGCAGCAAACCGGCAAAAAAACCTGCTTCGAGTGGCGTGAAAAAGGCGGTTGCAAAACCGGCCCCGGCAAATGTGACAAATGAACTGGGTTTGCCCCAAAAGGTAGATTTCATGTGGACCGTTGCGTTTGTGGTGGTGGCGTTTGTTCTTGGCTTTTTCATAAGGGGTCTTTTTATGCCTTCCGATTCAGGAAGCGCGATTTCATCTACAAATAATGCTGCAGGCAGCTTCTCTAATTCGGGCGCAAGCGGCGGTACGGGCGCCGCGCCGGCACTAACGGAGGATCAGCTCAATAGCAGCAACGGCCAGTTACCGACAGGTCATCCGAATATTAACGGTACATCAACACAGACGAGCGCTCCCCCTGCTGCTTTAAGCAGCGGTGCGAATGGCGTGATGGGTAATACGAAGAGCGATGTGCCGGCAGCAGGTAATCTGCAGCCGGGAGGTCAGTCGGTCGAGGTTACAGACTCGGCTAAGAAGTAGTTAAGGAGTAAAAATGTGCTTTTAAACAAAAAGAAAGTAAGTGTCGTAACGAAAGTCGGGGCTGTTATTGTTTCGCTTGCTTTTGCAGTGGGCTTGGTTTCGTATTCAATAGGGTCTGGGTCAAACACAGGTAACAGCGCACCGCAACAGCAGGTTCAGGAGAAGATCGCTTCACTCGAGCAGGCGGTCCAGAAGAATCCCAAGAGCGTTGACGCCTGGATTGTTCTTGGAAATGCCTATCAAGATGCGAATATGTATGAGAAGGCCGTGGCAAGCTACGAGAAGGCTTTATCAATCGATCCTAAGAGGACAAATGTGCGGGTCGATATGGCGATCTCGTGCTATGGCCTTGGTCAGCTTGATACGGCGACCGCTCAAGCCAAGAAAGCCATCGAGCTTGATCCAAAGTTTGCGCCGGCATATTACAACCTGGGGGTCTTTCTTGTTTCGCAAGGCAAGAACCAGGAAGCGCTCGATGCTTATGAGAAGTATGTAAAGCTCGATCCGAAGGGTGAGAAGGTTAATGAGGCGAGGCAGCAGATCGATACCTTAAGCAAAGCGGTTAACGCTGGGGTTTCAGGCGAACCGGCAGTTGGAACGGGCGGGAGCGATTCCGCAAGCTCGACCGGTGGGAAATAGCGCCGCTTAAGAATCAGCGACACGTCACAGAAGCTCCTTTAACTGCGTTGCGTTTTTTACGGCAAAGCCGTATGCGTCGTTATTAAAATATACGAAAACATCTAATCGCCGGCGTAAAAAGCCGGCGATTAGTTTTGCCCATTCAGATAACTCGGCGGGCGAGTACTCGGATGCGTAGAGTATCCGGCCCCCGTGCAGCCTGATAAAGATAAAGGGTGCCGTTATCTCGATCACTTCAGGCCACTCAGGCGAGTCTGCGATGCATAGAGCGGCGCCTTTTTCTTTAAGGAGTGTATAGACATCAGGGGTAAACCACGACTCATGGCGAAACTCAAATGCATACCGGTACTCATTTGGTAGAATCGTTAGAAACGCGGCCAGCCGCTCGAGATTTGCGTGCCAGGTGGCGGGAAACTGGAATAATATCGGCCCCAGTTTTTCACCAAGACCGCAGGCGTTTTCAATAAATCTCTCCCAGGCGTCACCTGCATCTTTAAGTTTCTTTACGTGTGTCAGATAACGGTTTGCTTTGACTGCGAACACGAAACCGGGCGGTGTCGTGTTGCGCCATGTCTCAAACGTCTCCCGTTTGGGCAGCCGGTAAAACGAGTTGTTTATCTCAACCGTCGAAAATCTCTTCGAATAAAATGCCAGCCACTCACGGCTCGGCAGAGAGGCCGGATACACTATCTCTTTCCAGTGCTTGTAGCTCCACCCGGAGGTTCCGATATAAAGTTGTCGCGCGGTGTCTGCAAAGCGTATCCCCATGTGTTTTTCTTTCCTTAGTTTAACCACCTCGTAACCGGGGGTAAAATCTACCTGCCTGTTATAGTGTCGTAGAAACGTTAGGAGAACTCTTGTATAAGATCGGAATAGTCACAGCCCAGTTTGAAGCCGACCCGACCAGCCGTGATCTTTTCGAAGCCGCACGACAGGTTGCAGATACTCAAATCGTTGACCCAATCCAGTTCTCGATTGAGCTCAACGGCAAGCACGTGATTAAGATAGGCAAGGTCCAAGCCGGTGAGTTCGATGCCCTGATTATACGGGGCTTAAATTTTAGCGGTGAGACCGATTTTCAGTTTGAGGTGTTCGAGCAGCTTGATAGGGAAGGTGTCGTCGTTATTAATTCGCCCGCCGCCTTGAAGGTCGCGGAGAGCAAGTTCCTCACGAGCTTTATCCTTCAGGAAAAGGGATTCCGGGTTCCGGAAAGTCTCATAATACAGCAACTAAATAAAGAACCAAACGAGGGGCTAGATGATGCCGGGGCGTTTCTTAGCCGACATGAGGACAGCGTCGCAAAGCCCCTCTATGGGTTTCAGGGTTACGGGGTAATACGGGTTAAGCGTGGCGAGAAGAATGCCATGACGCGTATAAAACGCCTCCTTAGCGAGTTTAAGTGCATTTGCCTGCAGAAGTATATCCCAAACCCGGGGCGCGATATTCGCGCCTTTGTTGTTGGGGATGAGGTGGTTGCCTCTATCTACCGTCTGGCAAAGCTGGGCCGCTGGAAGACGAACATCAGGGCGGGTGCCCGGGCGGAGCGTTGCGAACTCACGGAGGCGCAACGCACGATGGCGATCGGGGCCAGCCGGGATCTTGGTCTTGATTACACCGGGGTCGATATCATCGAGGGCCCCGATGGCGATTACATCCTCGAGGTCAACGGGGCACCGGCCTGGCATGGCATTACGGAAGCCACGGGACGCAATGTCGCCGAGGATATAATTCACCACATCATTCATAGGCTAGAACGCAGAGCTGGATAGCTGATGTTTAAAGATTTACGAAGTGGGTAATTGTTTAAAGGTGAAAATTTTAATAATTTGGCGATTGATTGGTGAAGTTTAAGGGTAAAAATAAGTACGGGGAATATATATACCATCCGGCCGGCATGAAGCCGGCAATGGGAGGTGACACAAGGTGGCTCAGGAAAAAGGCAAAATGACGGTCAGCGAGGCCGGCCGTAAGGGCGGTCAAACTACTTCAAAGAAATATGGCCCGGAGTTTTACGAGAAAATCGGCGAGAAAGGCGGGGAGACCACCTCAAAGAAGTATGGTCCGGAGTTCTATGAAAAAATCGGCGAGAAAGGCGGAGAAGCCACGGCTCGCAAGTACGGCCCTGAATTTTATGAGGAAATCGGCCATAAGGGTGGCCAAAAGGTAAAGCGCTTGATAGAGGAAGGCAAGAAACGCGCGCAGGGGAAGGTGAGCGCGTAGCTATTTTACGACGGGAGGTGAAAACGATGGCAGAGGAAAAAGGTAAAATGACCGTAAGCGAAGCCGGACGTAAAGGCGGCGAGACCACGTCAAAACGCTATGGCCCTGAGTTCTATGAAGAGATCGGCAAAAAAGGCGGTCAGACCACATCGAAAAAATACGGCCCGGAGTTTTACGAGGAGATCGGCCACAAGGGCGGCCAGAAGGTAAAACGTCTTATTGAAGAGGGCAAGAAGCGGGCTTAGCGTTGATATAATCGTTTCGCACAGGGTAGCCGAGCGGCTACCCTCTCTTTTTTTATTGGCCGTTTTACCTCGCCTTTTCGCTGCTTAATGATGAGTGTTTAAGGGTATTGCTCCTGGGTAGAACCTTAGTGAATAAAAGGCAATAGTTCCGGTGGCACGGCGAGCATTTCGGAAGGGGGTGAGAATAGTGCCGGACGAGAAAGGTAGGATGACCGTAAGCGAAGCGGGCCGCAAAGGCGGTGAAACCACGTCGAAAAAATACGGCCGCGAGTTTTACGAGGAAATCGGCGAGAAGGGTGGTAAAATTGGCGGCCTTAAGGGCGGCGAGACCACCAAGAGAAAGTACGGTCATGAGTTCTACGAAGAAATCGGGCACAAGGGCGGTCAAAAGGTAAAATCTCTCATCGAAAAAGGGAAAGAAGCTGAAACGTAAAGCAGGGCATACCCGGAACATTTTTTCGATTTCGTGCGAATTACCTGAGCAGTTGTAGTTTAAGAGGTCTGTACTCCGGGTACAAAATAAGTGCCAACGGCTAGTCCCAAAGGAGGTGGCGTAGATGGCAGAGGAAAAAGGCAAAATGACGGTAAGCGAAGCGGGCCGCAAAGGCGGAAAAACTACCGCGAAGAAATACGGTCGTGAATTCTACGAAGAGATCGGGCATAAAGGCGGCCAAAAAGTTAAAGAGCTGATTGAGCGTGGGAAACAAGCGGCGCGTTAACATACCCAAGTTTCTTTATGTAGGATATAAATAAAAGTGGTAGCCTAAACAGCTACCACTTTTAGCTTTTTTGCCCGGAGTTTTTCCGGCAATCGTTCGAGCTCTGTAAAGCAAGTGGAACAATCGCACATGGTTGCAACTTGCTTGGCTGCACCCAGCAGCTCATGCATCGTCTTTGCCTTCAGTGCGATCCTCCCCGATGTTTGCTTGAGTTTTTGGATTTTTACGCGGAACACGCCATCCATATTTAATATTTCTTTTACCCTGTCAATCTCGATGTCCGAGAACACAGGCATATCCGCCGCAAAGTGGCGGTCGAAGCGGTACTCCTTCTTATTCCACCTGCCGAGGAGCATATCGACCAGCGCATGATACGAAATAATGCCGCTTGCGGCCATGGAGAGAGCGGTTACGCCGCCAAAGCGCGGATTGACTTCAAGGATTCTCGGCCCGTCTTCGGACCATACTATGTCGACATCTCCGGTCGGCTGCACATTTAAAGTGCCGATCACGTCGCGTGCCAGGGACCGTAGTCTGGCGATATCGACTTCGGGTAGCGGGGCGGGGGCCAGCTTGACCCGCTCCATCGGATGGATGCATTGGTGGTTGGTATACCCCTTAAAAACGGGCAGAAGCGGTAGGGTTTTGCCGTTGTAATTTAACACCTCGATCGAAAATTCCGGCCCGGACGTGTATTTTTCGATAAGAATCCTCTCTGCGCCGACCATGGCTTTTATAAGCTCGAAGCGGTCGTGAACGATAGCCATACCGGTTCCGCCGGAGTGATCGATAAGCTTTAAGACGAGCGGGTAGCCGAATTCTTTGGCCACCCCGAATGCTTCAAACCTTGATTCCACCACTCGACCCAAAGTTGCCGGGAAACCGTGTTTAAGTAAAAACTCTTTCGTCTTTTCTTTGTCGGAGGCGATCTGTACGGCTTCTAACGGATTGGCCAGTACGGGGATGCCGTGTTCTTTTTCGAGGGTTTCTTTGACGTGTCCGTCTCGTAAGTTTGCAACGTCGGGGCCGGCGATTGAGATTACGGCATCGACGTGTTCTTCGAGCGCAAGCTCAACGAGAGGCAGGTATTCTGTGTCTGATTCAAAGTAATACGCTGTGTCGGCGTATTCTGCGTTGAGAGGCTCAACTGTTGTTACAACGAGAACCGTTTCGATACCCTCGTTGTAAAGATAGGGCGCCATCAGGTCAAAACCGATATTGCCGATTACCAGGACTTTCATAAACTATCTCCTCCAGTCTCCCGTATTATATTCCAGCCCGCATCGAGATGCACCAAATTGCCGTCTGCCCTCCGGCAGGGAGACCCCACGGTTTCCTGTCCTGAGTAAATGTTTAAAGTCCTGAATGCGGGGTATGAAATCCACGAAGGGGGGCGAAGTTGATGGCAGAGGAAAAAGGCAAAATGA
>NZ_PFNG01000072.1:0-1776 GCF_002791875.1 Candidatus Aquicultor secundus
CCGCAAGCCTCGATTTTATTTCATCATCGGAGAGTATAACGTTTAGTTTCCTCCCCGGTATATCTATCTTAATAGTGTCGCCCTCTTTAATCGCCGCTATCGGGCCCGCTTCCTGGGCTTCGGGTGAGACGTGTCCGATAGCCGCACCCCTCGTGCCCCCCGAGAAACGCCCGTCGGTAATGAGGGCCACTTTATCATCCAATCCCATACCGGCCAGGGCCGAAGTCGGGGTAAGCATCTCGCGCATGCCGGGGCCGCCCTTTGGACCTTCGTACCGGATGACGATAACATCGCCGGCCGCTATTTTGCCGCCAAGGATTGCCTCGGTCGCCTCGGGCTCGCCATTAAACACCCTGGCCGGGCCGGAATGCTTAAGCATGCTTTCCTTGACCGCCGCTTGCTTTACCACGGCGCCATCCGGCGCAAGATTGCCAAACAGGATCGCCAGGCCGCCGGTCTTCGAATAGGGATTATCCAACGGACGGATAACATCGTTATCCAGAACCTCTATCCCTTGCAGGTTCTCGGCGAGCGTCTTTCCTGTGGATGTCATAACAGTCGTATTCAAGTAGCCGCCCTTGTTAAGCTCGGCCATAACGGCCATTATGCCGCCGGCGCTGTAAAGGTCTTCGATATGATGGTGCCCCGCCGGGCTTATCTTGCACAGGTCCGGTGTGCTCAGGCTTATTTTGTCGACCATATTGAGGTCGAACTCAAGACCGGCCTCATGGGCTATCGCCGCAAGGTGAAGCATGGTGTTCGTTGAGCCGCCGAGCGCCATATCCACCGCAAGAGCGTTTCTAAACGCCTCGTTGGTGAGAATCTTGTCCGGCGTTATATCGTTCGCCAGCAAATCCATAACGGCCATGCCGGCAAGCTTTGCAAGACGAATCCTTTCGGAGTACGGTGCCGGAATCGTCCCGTTGCCGGGTAGCCCCATGCCGATGGCCTCGGTCAGGCAGTTCATCGTGTTTGCGGTAAACAAACCGGCGCACGAGCCGCAGGTGGGACAAGCGCGACTCTCAAACTCGTTAAGCTCGTCCTCGGTCATCGTGCCCGCTCCAACAGAGCCGACCGCCTCAAAGACGCTGATAAGATCGATATCTTTACCCCTATATTTTCCGGCAAGCATCGGACCGCCGCTTACAGCAACCGTCGGGATGTTCATACGCGCCGCCGCCATCAGCATGCCCGGCGTGACTTTGTCGCAGCTCGGGATAAGAACAAGCGCGTCAAAACGGTGGGCCTCGACGATCAGCTCGACCGAATCGGCAATGATCTCGCGGCTCGGCAGCGAGTACTTCATCCCCGCATGGTTCATCGCAATGCCGTCGCAGACGCCGATTGTCGAAAACTCAAACGGCGTGCCGCCCGCCAGCCGAATACCGGCCTTAACGGCCTCCGCTATTTTATCCAGGTGAATATGCCCCGGGATAATATCGTTCGCCGAGTTCGCAACGCCGATAAACGGGCGCCGCATCTCCTCGTCGGTCAAACCGATCGCTTTTAAGAGCGACCTATGCGGCGCCCTCACTATCCCTTTTTTAACTTCATCACTTCTGTATGCTCTTGTTTGTGCCATGTTTCCTCCTTGAGAATTGCGAATGTCGAATTGTGAATGAAAACCTTCTTCTAGAGAAAGCTGAAACTTAACCTAGACGCTGAGTAATGACAATCCTTGTGAGTGCCTTCGAGATTCTTCACTTCGCTTACGCTTCGTTCAGAATGACATCTACCATACCCTGGTTCTTAACCTGCCTACTGCATACTCCCTGC
>NZ_PFNG01000072.1:1814-3261 GCF_002791875.1 Candidatus Aquicultor secundus
CACCCAAATTCGGCAGCCGATAACCAATCGACAGCCACTCTTGTGCCCGTAACGTGGGCTTGACGGACCAAACTACTAAGCGAAATCGCTGTTCAGAAGGCCGGCTCCGGGGCGACGTTCGACTTACATCCTATACCGGGCTTCGCACCACCCCCGGCTCGCTCACATAGTAAGAAAGTCTACTACTCCCCTTCATTGCCTCTTTCCTTGTATATCTCTTTGTTTGGCTCTACTTGTCTCTAAATGGAGAATATTAGATGAGATTATACAGAACGCATGCTCGGGTGTCAAGACGACTGACGACACCGATATAAACTCTTGCAGCATTTACGACAAAATCTTATTAAGAATAGCATCCGCCATCTGGGAGGTGCCGGCGGTGCCCCCTAGGTCATACGTAACATGCTTGCCCTCGGCAACAACATCGCGCGTCGCGGTAAATACCTTATCCGCCGCTTCGCGCTCGCCGATATGGTGCAACATCAAAACGCTTGATAAAATAAGTGCGCTTGGGTTGACCTTGTTCTGCCCGGCGTACTTGGGAGCGCTGCCATGGACCGACTCAAATACCGCATGCTCCTCACCGATATTTGCACTGGGAGCCATCCCGAGGCCGCCGATAAGCCCGGAGCACAGATCGCTTAAGATATCCCCGTAGAGGTTGGGGCAGACTAAGACATCGTAAAGCTCGGGTTTTTGCACGAGTTGCATGCACATGTTGTCGACGATGCGATCTTCGGTTTCGATGTCCGGATACTTCGCGCCGACTTCGTTTGCAACTCTCAAGAAAAGCCCGTCGGAGTGCTTCATGATGTTGGCTTTATGTACCGCCGTGACTTTCTTGCGCCCTTCACGACGTGCATACTCGTAGGCGAACCGCACGATCCGCTCCGAACCGGTAATCGAAATGGGTTTTATGCTGATGCCCGCGTCCTCAAAGCGAATTTTGGCTCCGCGTGCTTTAAGAAAATCGATAAGCTCTTTTGCTTCTTTGCTGCCTTCCTCGAACTCGATGCCCGCATAAAGGTCCTCGGTGTTCTCGCGAACGATAACCAGGTCGATATCCTCGTAGCGGCTTTTAACCCCCTTTAAGCTGTAACAGGGGCGCAGGTTGACATAGAGATCAAGCTCCTTGCGCAGGGCAACATTGACGCTTCTAAAACCGCTGCCGATCGGTGTTGTGACCGGGCCTTTTATCGCGATTTTGTTTTTACGAATCGAATCAAGCACCTGTTCGGGAAGGGGGGTGCCGTACTTTTCCATTGCATCGGCACCGGCCTCCTGCACGTCCCAATCGATTTTTACGCCCGTCGACTCAACGACCCGGCGCATCGCCTCAGAGATTTCCGGTCCTATTCCATCGCCGGGGATTAATGTAATCGTGTGCACCTTAAAAACCACCTTTCTCCCAACCCGTAGAGACGTAGCTTGTCTCCGCCCCCACAGG
>NZ_PFNG01000072.1:3299-3827 GCF_002791875.1 Candidatus Aquicultor secundus
AAGCAGCCCGCCGTCGTTGAGGATTTTAATCATGACGTCAGGTAGCGGCTTGGCCTGAATCGTAATACCTTTGGTAATATCCTTAATCTCGCCTTTACTGACATCAACCTCAAGCTCGTCTCCAGCATTAATTTGGTTGGTGTCACAGATGAGAACCGGCAGGCCGATATTGATCGCGTTGCGGTAGAAGATACGTGCAAACGACTCGGCCAGCACCGCTCCGACCCCCGCCAGCTTTATAATGGTCGGGGCGTGCTCGCGGCTTGAGCCAAGGCCGAAATTCTTACCGCCAACCACGAAATCGCCGGGCTGCACCTTGCTTGCAAACTCCGGGTCGGCATCCTCCAGCACGTGTTTGGCAAGCTCCGGCAGGTTTGTCCTTAGATGAAACAGCCTTCCCGGAGCGATATGGTCCGTACTTATGCTATCACCAAATTTAAACGCTTTACCTTTGATTTGCATTACTACTCCTACTAGTTCCTTTATTACTTACCTGTCATTCTGAACAAATACTTACCTGTCATTCTG
>NZ_PFNG01000072.1:3847-13371 GCF_002791875.1 Candidatus Aquicultor secundus
AAGCTTTAATCTACTTAGCTGAGAAGTCTTCATTCTAGCTCTATCTAAGCTTAGACCCTTCACCCCAAGAAGAAGGTTTCTGCACCCAAGATTCTTCAGTCGCTTTGCTCCTTCAGAATGACATCTAATCGCTGTTTACCATTTGCTATTTGCTCCTTCAGAATGACATCTAATCGCTGTTTACCATTTGCTATTTGCTCCTTCAGAATGACATCTAGCGGACCCTATAAGTACTTTCTAGGGTCGGCGATGACTCCCTCGATTGCCGTTGCCGCCGCAACAGCGGGTGAACTTAGATATATAAAGCCGTCGGGATTTCCCATGCGGCCCCGGAAATTCCTGTTCTGGGTGGCAAGACAGACCTCGCCGTCACCGAGAATACCGCCATGCACACCAACACACGCGCCGCAGCCTGGGTTAACGATAGTAGCGCCGGCCACGATAAACTTGGCGATAAGACCCTCCTCGATCGCCTTGAGATAAACATCCCTCGATGCCGGGCAAACAAGAAGCCTGGTATGCGGGTTGCGGGTTTTGCCTTCAAGAATCCGTGCGGCAATACGCAGGTCTTCGATGCGCCCGTTCGTGCAGGTACCTATATAGACCTGGTCGACCCTGATTCCTTCGACGTCTTTGATAACTTTTGTGTTATCTACCATATGCGGGGCGGATATCGTCGGCTCGAGTTCCGAAACATCGATCTCGTAAACCCTCTCGTAGTTGGCGCCTTCATCGGCCGAGATCGGGCGCCACGCCTCTCCGCGTCCCCGCTCTTTAAGGTACTTTTTCGTAGTTTCATCGGAATTAAAAAGCCCCGCCTTCGCGCCGGCCTCGACCGCCATATTGGCCAGGGTAAACCGGCCCGATATTTCCATCGCATCGATGGTAGGGCCGCAAAACTCAAGTGCTTTATATGTTGCGCCGTCCGCGCCTATCATTCCAATAAAGTGAAGCATGAGGTCTTTGGGATATACGCCCTTTTTAAACTCGCCGGTAACATAAACCTTAAAGGTCTCGGGGACCCTTAACCAGGTCTTACCGGATGCGATCCCAAGCGCGACATCGGTCGATCCCATACCAGTTGCAAATGCGCCGAGCGCACCCGCCGTACAGGTGTGCGAATCGGCGCCGATCAAAACCTCGCCGGGATTCATATAATTCTCAACCATGCGCTGGTGACATACGCCCTCGTTTACATCCGAGAGGATGGCGCCCGTCTTCTTCGCGAAGTCGCGCAATATCTTGTGAGCGTTAGAAAGCTCTTTGCGCGGGCTTGGGGCCGCATGATCGATAAAAAGAACGGTGCGCTCCGGCTTTGCGGCCTGCTCCATCCCCAGTTTCTGAAGGTGCTGCACTGCAAGGGGGCCGGTACCGTCCTGGACAAGCGCCGCGTCGATTTCGGCTACGACTATATCTCCGGCGCAAGCATCGGTTCCGCTGTGCTCGCTTAGAATTTTCTCAACAATCGTCTTACTCACAGGTAGGCACGTGCTCCTTTCCGCTTTTGCGCAGGTAGTCTTGATAAATATACATAAGCTCTTTTGAGAACAACGACCGCTTCAGCTCTACCGATGCCCTCCTGACATCGGCTAGTATATCGGTTGCCGACTCCTTATCGATCTCGATGCCGAACTCCTTGAATTTCTGGATAATGGAGGCCGAACCCGAGTGCTTGCCGATCACAAGCTGTCGCTCGAGGCCGACTTCTTCCGGCGAGAATACCTCATATGTTTTTGGATTCTTAATAACGCCGTCGGCGTGGATACCGGACTCGTGTGCAAAGACATTGGTGCCCACAATGGCTTTCCAGATCGGGATGGTTCTCGCCGAAGCCATCGCAACATACTCGGAAAGCTCGCGGAACATTTCGGTCTTAAAGCCCAGATCAATATGGCCCAGGTATTTCATGGCCATAATTACTTCCTCAAGCGCCGCATTACCGGCGCGCTCACCAAGACCGTTCACGGTAGTGTTAACCCAGGCAGCGCCCGCCTTGATACCTGCAAGCGCATTGGCGGTCGCCATGCCGAAATCGTTATGCGTATGCATCTCGATCTCTAGCCCAACCGCTTTCTTGAAATCCTTAATCACGGAAAACGTCTGGAAGGGGTCGAGTATACCGACCGTGTCGCAAAAGCGGAGTCTGTCGGCTCCCGCCTCTTTGGCCGCAAGGCCGAACTCGACCATAAAGCCAAAGTCGGCGCGCGAACCGTCCTCGGCGTTGACCGAGACGTAGAGGTTATGGCTCTTAGCGAACTTGACGCCTTCGATCATCCTGTCGATAACCCACTGGCGATCCTTTTTTAACTTATGCTGAATATGAACATCAGATGTAGCGATAGAAATCGCAACGGCGTCCACGCCGCAATCGACAGAGTGCTGGATATCCGCAATAACCGGCCTGTTCCATCCCAGAACGCTCGCTCGAAGGCCGAGACTTGCTATTTCCCTGATTACCGCCTTCTCGTCCCCACCCATTGCCGGGACACCGGCCTCAATTTGAGCCACCCCTACCTTGTCAAGCAACTGGGCAATCCTTATCTTTTCGTGGTTGGAAAAAACAACCCCCGCCGTTTGCTCACCGTCACGCAACGTGGTGTCGTCGATTCTAAGTTTTGATGGATCGATGTCTACATATGAGTTTTGTAGATCAAAGCTATCCAATTTTGGATTTGTCAACTTACTACCCCCAAATCACATCTTCACATGAAGAGTATATTCTCGGAACGCGTTTATAGGAATACCGTCGGAACACATTATTGGAAAAAATGCTACACAACCGTAGATTACTATTTTAGAGGAAAAATAAGGATTAAGGCAAGGATTATCGCCGATTTACCGGGCAATTTACTTCTATTGCCTAGGCAAAACCTTGAATTTTGCTTCAAACGCCGCTTTTTATGACAAGCGCTTTTCTTGCATCTTTATGTGGGATACCCGTTAGCGGGGCACCGGCTGTTGCTACCCCTTCTTCCCAAATATCGGCCCTAGCTGTTGTGCAATATCGCTGAATTCAGTCGGGAAAAGGACCACGGTGTTTGAGGCGCTTGGCCCCAGCCCATCAATCGTCTGCAGCGTCCTGAGCTGCATTGCCCCAGGGCTTTTAGCCATGGTAGCTGCCGCTTCGGACAAGTTAAGGGCGGCAAGTTTATCGCCTTCGGCTTTGGTTATCGTCGCCCGCTTCTCACGCTCTGCCGAAGCCTGGCGAGACATCATCCGTTTAAGTTCCTCGGGCATATCGATATCGAGCAGCCGGATCGAGTCGATGTGGATTCCCCAGTTCTTGATATGCTCCTCGACGCTCTCGCCGATTCGTTGCTGGATTTGCTCACGCTCGGTTAAAAGATCATCCAGCGAGAGCGATCCCACGACGTCCCTCAGCGAGGCCTGTGCGTACTGGGCTATCGCAAAACGGAAATCCTGCACTTTCGTTATCGCATTTTCAGCATCGGCAACATAGAAGAAGATAACACCATCGATTTGCGCAGGCACATTATCCCTGGTTATAACCCGTTGTCCGGGAACGTTGAGTGCAAGAACCCGGTTGTCGACAAACCGCACATAATCCAAAAACGGTATGATATAGATAACGCCCGGCCCCCTGACCGCCTGAAAGCGCCCGAGCCGCAGCACGACACCGCGCTCCCACTGCGCGGCAACGCGCACACCGGAGACGACAATATATAAAAGCACGACAAATACCAGTTCAAGAACAATAGCAGTGGGACTATTAACACCAAAAATCGCAAAAAGGATTCCGCCTACAATGATAGCCGGAACTATCACGAGAACCGCCCGCAACGTTCCCCCAAGCGAAACATGCACACCCGTAGGCTCAGCAAATTGTCTTGTCGGTCGAGGCCCTAACTGTGCCATATTACCACCTTTATCCCCTTCTCCGCCCTGCCGGCCACCCTGTTGACCGGCTTGTTGGGCCGACTTAATCATATTATCTATAAGGTCATATAACCCCGGCATCTCACGCTACCTTCCGCTCTTCGCGCCGCCATTTGCCTACCATCTTTAATTGCAACCATCTATAAGGCAGTTGTATCTTCCATATACCGCCCGAGCCTGCATTTTATACATTTCTTCATGATATACGACTACTATCGCTAGGTATTCTAGTTGTTGGCCGGCATTCCTTCTTATGAACGAAAGATTGCAGAATAATCTTAAGACAATTGCTTTTCATGTTAGCGCATTTTATTATGTTCTTAGTGTTCTTAGTAGTGTTAGAAAAGGAACTCTATACTTTACCCTTGCAGCTTTTCGCGTAAGAGCCGGTTGATAAGCTGCGGGTTTCCACGGCCTTTAGTCAGGCGCATGGCCTGCCCGACAAGAAAGCCGAACGCCCTTTCTTTTCCTTCGTGGTATTCCCGGACCGCCGAGGCGTTCTCCTCGAGAACCATGTCGATGATCTTTTCTATCTCGGACTCGTCGCTTATCTGGGTCATGCCTTTTTCTTCTACGATGATCTGCGGCAGCTTTCCGGTATCGAACATCTCCGGGAATATCTCCTTGGCGATCTTACCGGAAATCGTGCCCTTGTCCATTAATTTAAGCAGCTCGGCCAGGTGTTTCGGTGTCACCGCCGTCTCGTCGATCTCAAGGTTTTCCGTGTTAAGATAATACGAAATATCGCCCAGCATCCAATTGCTGACCGCTTTTGGGTCGCCCTTGTAGAGCGTAACCGTTTCCTCAAAGAAATCGCCCATCGCTTTGGTTTCAGTTAGCAAGCTGGCATCGTGCGCGGGCAGCCCGTAATGCGTTATAAACCGCTGTTTGCGCTCATCGGGGAGTTCGCGCAGCGTCGCGCGAATACCTTCTATCCAGGTCGGGTCAAACTCCATCGGCACGAGGTCGGGGTCGGGGAAGTAGCGGTAATCGTGCGCGTATTCCTTTGTCCTCAGCGTGCTCGTCGTGCCCTTGGTCTCATCCCAGTGCCGGGTCTCCTGCATGATCGGCTCACCCTCGGCAATCGCCTTTTTCTGACGCTCGATCTCATACGCAAGCGCCCTCTGCAGCGACCGGAACGAGTTAAGGTTTTTTAGCTCAGCCTTAACACCCAGCTCGGTCGCCCCTTTAGGCCTGATCGAGATATTGGCGTCAACTCTCATCGAACCCTTGTCCATATTGCAATCGGAAACGCCGATCGATATCAATATGGCGCGAAGCTTCCGGGCATACGCTTTGGCCTCCTCGGGCGTGCGCATATCCGGCTCGGAGACGATCTCCATGAGCGGCACCCCTGCCCTGTTAAAGTCGACCAGGCTGTACTCAGCGCCGACGATCCTGCCCGCGCCGCCTATGTGTATCAGTTTTCCGGTGTCCTCTTCCAGGTGAATCCTGGTAATGCCGAGCCTCGTTTCGTATGTCTCCATGTCCAGGTCGATAGAGCCGGCCAGGCACAATGGCCTGTCATATTGGGATATTTGATAATCCTTCGGCATATCGGGATAGAAATAATTCTTCCGGTGGAATTGGCTGTAAAGGGAAATCTCGCAGCCGACCGCAAGCCCCGAGCGAATTACATACTCAATGGCTTTTTTGTTTGCAACCGGCAGCGAACCGGGCATGCCCAGACAAACAGGGCAGGTCTGGGTATTCGGCCTCTCGCCGAAACGCGTGCTGCACGCGCAAAACATCTTGCTCTCAGTATCAAGCTCGACATGTATCTCTAAGCCAATTACACTTTCGTATTCCATAGCGCCTCCGCCTTTTATCAAGTCTCCCGACCCAGCCGCCCCGGATGATTGTTCGAGCGTCCCAGCCGGACTATTATCTAAACCAAAAGGAATTAAATTCCTTAGCGAGTTTATTAATTCTCGTTCGCGTTGCTCTCTTATCGCTCACCAATCCTTTATAGAGGGGGGTGTTCGTTCCAGCCAAAGCTTTGCTCGAAACTATAGGCGACCCGCAGGAGCATCTCTTCACCCAGGGTCTTACCCATAATCTGAAGCCCAACGGGCAGTCCGTCGACGGTACCGCACGGCAACGACATCCCGGGCAACCCCGCAAGGTTAACAGGAATGGTACAAATATCTGAAAGGTACATCTGAAGAGGGTTGTCAACGCGCTCGCCGATCTTAAATGCCGTTGTGGGAGATGTCGGCGAAACCAGCACGTCAAAATCCTCAAATGCTTTATTAAAATCGCGCGTGATGAGCGTCCGCACCTTCTGCGCCTGGCCGTAATACGCCTCATAATAACCGGCGCTCAGTGCATACGTTCCGAGCATGATCCTTCGTTTTACCTCATCGCCGAAGCCCTCGGCCCGCGTGCGCAGATACATGTCCATCAAGTCCTCCGCATCCGGTGCACGGTACCCGTAGCGTACGCCGTCAAACCGCGCCAGGTTTGAACTCGCCTCAGCCGGAGCGATGATATAATACGCCGACAATGCGTACTCGATATTCGGGAGGGAAGTCTCGGCAACGGTCGCGCCGTTTTTCGCCATCAGCTCGAGCGCGTCTTCGATTACCTTCTTTACCTTGGGATCGATTCCTTCGGCCATCAACTCGGCCGGAACGCCGATCTTTACCCCTTTTAAGTCGTTCACCAGGGATTTTGTATAATCGGGTGTATCTATCATAACCGATGTCGAATCCATCGGATCATGCCCTACCAGGTGGTTGAGAACTATCGCGCAGTCGGTCACATCCTTAGTAAACGGCCCTATCTGGTCCAACGACGACGCAAATGCAACCAGCCCGTACCGCGAAACCAGCCCGTAGGTCGGCTTCAAACCGACGATACCGCAGAGCGCCGCCGGTTGCCTGATCGAGCCGCCGGTGTCCGACCCCAGCGAGAATATCGCCTCGTCGGCCGCGACCGCCGCAGCCGAGCCGCCGCTTGAGCCGCCGGGCACCCTCTCAAGGTCCCACGGGTTACGAGTGGTAAAAAACCCCGAGTTCTCGGTGGACGAGCCCATGGCGAATTCGTCCATATTGGTCTTGCCGGTCATGACGATACCCTCATCCAGCAAACCCTGTACGGCGGTCGACGTGTAAGCCGGGATAAAGTTGTCCAGGATTTTCGACCCGCATGTCGTGCGCGTCCCCTGCGTGCACATAACATCCTTAATCGCGGTAGGAATGCCGGCAAGCGGACCTACCGCCTCGCCCGCTACTATCTTCTCGTCGATTTTATGCGCCTGCTCAAACGCATTCTCCCTGGTGACGGTCAGGTACGATTTCACTTTGTCTTCTACATCATCTATACGCGAAAAAACGCTCTCCGTAAGCTCTTTCGCGCTTATCTCTTTCGCCGCAAGCTTCTCATGCAGCTCGTGGATTGTCATTTGATAGAGTTCCATTTATCCTCCAGATTTCTCCGATTCACTCATTCACCAATTCACCATTCTATACAATTCTTGGCACTGCAAACGCCTGATCTTCTGTCTTCGGGGCGTTTGATAGGGCATCCTCAGGTGTCAAACACGTGCCCACCCTATCCTCGCGCAAGACATTTTTTAGCGGGATAGCGTGCGATGTCGGAGGAATCTGCGCTAAATCCAGGGAGGATATTTTACCCGCATGCTCAAGAATAACGTCAAGCTGCCGGGTGAATTTCTCGACTTCGGCATCGGTCAAGCCTAACCTGGCCAACCACGCAACATGCTTTACTTCTTTTTCGCTGATAGCCATTACTAATGTGACCCCCTCGTTTAGAGACTATAGACTTGAATAGTATATCACTACAACTGACAAAAAGTTATTAAGAGCATGTAACATAATCGGTGGGCCGAGAGAATCCGTGACCTGGTAGAGGTAGGCGAGGCCGACGGCAATGATAAAAATAGGGATAAACACGGACGGGCTAAAATGAAACAGCGCGAAAAGCACACTCGTTATAATAATCGCAGCGGTTACACCCCAACGCTGCCTGAACGCGGGATAGACAAAGCCCCTGAAAAACAACTCTTCGGCAACCGGGGCGACGACGGCAACGACAAGCACCGCCAACAAAAAACCGCCGGTGCTCCTTCCGAATATCTCCGGGAGCCGCCTGACCGCTTCTTCGGAGGGGTTTATCCCGAGTCTCTGGGCAACCAGGGTATAGATAGCGCTCGCGAGCTTAACAAGAAAGAACCAGGCGACGACCATGCCGGCGCCACGTAAGAAATTGAACGGGCGGAAACCCAGCATCTGCAAATTCGCGCCGCGCCTTAGCGCGAAAAACCCGATTAGCAGGAAAAGGATGACGTACCCTATGAAGAGCGCGAGTATCTGCCCGACTTTTGGCAGCTCGTTGGCCAACACCCTGCTGATGACAGCCGTACCGAGGGTCACAAGTATAAGGAACGAGACCAGTGCAAGGATCACATCACCAATCGTCCAGGGGACCCTCCGGTCCTCCGGGGCTCGTTGGTCTTCTGGATATCGATCATCGATCAGTTTTTCATCCACTACTCTTAACCACTACTATCATCCACTGATTAACTCTTGAGTTAACCTCTTGAACTAATCTCTTGGACCAATCTCTTGAATTCGTCTTCCGTTATGATTTTTACCCCCAGAGCCTTTGCCTTATCATATTTGCTTCCGGGATTTTCCCCGATCACCACGTAATCGGTCTTTTTACTAACACTCGATGATGCCTTGCCTCCCATCGATTTCACAAGCTCCTCCGCCTCACCCCGCGTAAACTGCGTCAATCCACCGGTAAACACGAAGGTCAACCCGTTAAGATTCCGGGCGATACCTTTACCGGTCGCCGCCTCCTGCTCCATCTTCACGCCCGCGCTCTTGAGTTTTTCAAGAACTGCGCGGTTTCTCTGCTCGTCGAAGAACTCGATGATGCTCTCGGCGATTTTGGGCCCGACCTCGGGCGTTGCAACCAACTCGTCAAACGATGCCCGCGATAGGGCGTCGATCGAGCCAAACGTTTCCGCCAATACCTCGGCGACATGCGCGCCGACATGCCTGATGCCGAGCGCAAAAAGCAACCTCGCAAGCGGTCGCTCCTTTGAGTGCTCAATCGCAGCCTGCAGGTTCTCCGCCGCTTTATCCGCAAAATGCTCGATACCTAATAGCCGCTCTTTTGTGAGGTAATAGATATCGGCGACGTCCTTGATCATACCCTTATCCAAAAGCTGGTGTGCGACGGACTCGCCAAGCCCGTCGATATCCATCGCAGCCCTGCCGGCAAAGTGTATGACGTGCTCAAAGATAACCGCCGGACAGTTTATATTAATGCAACGCGCAACCGCCTCGCCGGCGGGTCGCACGACCTCGCCACCGCAAACGGGGCACTCATGCGGCATCGCAAACTCCCGCTCCGAACCGGTCCGCTTACTTACAATCGGCGCCACGACCTCCGGGATGACATCCCCGGCTTTCTGGATGATAACCGTGTCCCCGATCCGTATATCCTTGCGCTTTATCTCGTCCTCGTTATGCAGAGTCGCCCGGCCTACCGTAGAACCGGCGACAACAACCGGCTCGAGCACGGCCGTCGGCGTTAACGCCCCGGTACGCCCGACGTTAAGCTCGATATCTAAGACAACCGTTGTTTTTTGC
>NZ_PFNG01000072.1:13389-22565 GCF_002791875.1 Candidatus Aquicultor secundus
GATAACGACCCCATCTATCTCAAACGGCAACGAATGGCGCTTGTCCTGCCAGTACTCACAGAATTCATACGCCTCCTGCACCGACCCGACCTTCTTGATGTGCTTGTTTATCTTAAGACCGGCGGCCTCCATATACTTTAGCAGTCCCCACTGATCGGTAAACGCAACGCCCTCAACGTACCCAAGCGCATACACAAACATATCAAGGTTCCTTTTAGCCGAAACCTTGGGATCAAGCTGCCTGAGCGAACCCGCCGCCGCATTCCTGGGATTGGCGAAAAGGGGAATCCCAAGCTCCTCACGCTCCTCGTTAATCTGCTTAAACTGCTCTTTGGAGAGAAACGCTTCACCGCGCACCTCGAGCACATCCGGCGGCGCTTCCAAAAAGAGGCGCAAGGGAAGCGATTGGATGGTCTTAACGTTGGCGGTTATGTCCTCGCCGACCTCACCATCGCCCCTGGTCGCAGCATTCACATACATCCCGTGCTCATAGGTCAGCGACACCGCGACGCCATCGATCTTAAGCTCGCAGACTAACTCGATTTGGTCGGTCCCGAGTTCCCCGCTAATCCGATTAAAAAACGCAGCCAGCTCCTCAAACGAGAACGCGTTTGCAAGACTCATCATCCTGGCCCGGTGCCGCACCGGTTTAAACGCCTGAGACGGCTCACCGCCAACCCGCTGCGTCGGCGAATCGGGCGTAACAAGCTCCGGGTGTTCGGTCTCGATGGCGATAAGCTCCCGCATCAGTTCATCGTACTCGGCATCCGATATCTCGGGCGCATCCAGCACATAATAGCGGTGGTCGTGGTAATATATTAAGCTTCTCAGTTCCTCGGCGCGATTGTTCGCCTCTTGTAGTTTACTTATTAGAATCCCTCCGGAAATTGCGATCGGCGATCGGCGACTAGCGATTAATCAATAAAGCTAAGAGTCACGATCTTAAGCTAGCCGGCAGCGAAAAGCCGTTACGAAAAATCATTCTCGCACATGATAATTTTAACCTATTCTCGCAGACAATAAGCATTAAGCAAAGCGATAGTAATAAAGCGATTATACTGCAACGGGCACATAAAAAGAGGCGGAGAAAAACCACCTGCTTACTCAAAAAGCTGCGGCACGGTAACTATCTCATAGCCGCGCTCTTTAATCTGTTTAAGCAGTTCGGGAAGTATTGTCGCGGTTTGGCTGCTCCCGCAATGCATCAAAATGATCGCGCCGTTATCCAGCCCGGAGAGCACCCTGTTTTTCACCTGCTCGGCCGTCATCGTCGGTTTCCAGTCAAGCGAGTCAATCGTCCAGTAAATAGAGCGGTAGCCGGCATTCATGGCAACCCTCAACACCCTGGAATCACGTGCGCCATAGGGTGTCCTGAACAGCGGCTTGGTGCTCACACCGGTCGTTTTTTGGATAATGCCTTCGGTTTTACTCAGCTCATAAGCGATACCGTTGTTCGAGGTCTTGGTCAAATCAGCGTGCGAATACGTATGGTTTCCTATCGGGTTACCATCGTCGGCTATCTTCTTGGCAAGGTCTTCGTTCTCCTCAACCCACTTACCCGTCAAAAAGAACGTCGCCTTAACGTTGGCGTCCTCAAGGGCCTTGATGATCTGTCGCGTTGGCTCGCTTGTTGAACCCGCATCAAACGTCAATGCCACTTTCTTCGCATCTCTGGGTCCTCGAGAGATCTCTTGCGCGGATACCTTTATCGGCGAAGCCTTATTTTCCTTCGATTGCTGCCCGTCTTTCTTTTGTGTTGCCTCCGGTTCCACCGGCACTTTTGTCGGGATTTTAAGCAGCATACCTATCTGCAGGCTGTTGTCATCCCCAGAGAAGTTGTTAATATCCTTAATCTTCTGTACTGTGGTATTGTGCTTGGCCGCGATACTGTAGAAGGTATCGCCGGATTTAACGGTATAGGTGAGATAATTCGGTTCAGTGGTTGTCGTGGTTCCAAAAACCTTGCTGGTTGAGGACGTAACCACTACGGGCCTCTTTGCCGCCTTTTCCTTAACATCAGAGTGACCGCCAAGGCGATGCGCGAGGCTATACCCTCCATATGCTGCGGTAACGGTAAGAAAAAGTGCTGCCGCTAAAGCAACTCCAACCCGTTTGTAATTCCACTTCGTTCTCTGCCGTCTTTGAGGCTTACGCGTTTCAGGGGTCTTTATTTCATCCATGGGGCTCACCTCCTACTAGTAACTGCCGTGAGAATACTGCGACTAATACTGTCTTACCCCAGAATCCTAAAGCCAAGCCTTAGGTTAAGACTTATATGCTTACCTTCATACTATTATAATTCTTACCTGCTGGATTAGGCCAGCGTAAACCAGCACGAATGTAAAGTACTTTTGAAAAAGCAACCCGTAGTAGTAATCGGCAGTTAAGCAGGCATAAACTCAAACTTACCCCAGCCGCCAAGCGCGTCATCGACAATAATAATCGCGCCTTCGACCCCAGGTACGTTTTGAGCAACCTCAATAGCCTGCTTGATATCGTTTTTAGAGTGGATAAGATTGCCGACTTTAGTGGCAGTGGCATCGGCTAACGAGGTATTCTTCGAGAGGATAACAACCGCGTCGGATTTTCCAAAACTCACCGAATGACCGACCGTACCGGATGATGTGCAAACGCCAAGGGGAGTATCTTCGGGCAGCAATCGTACCGCCAGCTTATTACTTAAGGGCGATGTTCCGGCGAAAATGCCGATCTTTCGCTCCATGCCTGTTTTGATAAATATATCCCCACCGTTTTCAACGATCACTTCATCCGAATACGCAAGAAGGCCCAACCCGACGTACTCCGCAATCGCCCCGGCAACCGCGGCCATAGGGCCGACTTCCGCAAGCTTCGCCGCATCGGCCATCGACTTTACGATATCGGGAGCATCCGTGGGAATCTCTATGGGCACGAACGTTTTCAAGAATATGGGGTGCCTGGCGATAAAGTCCTCGATCTGTCCGCGATACAAACGCACTAGTTCATACGCGGCAGCCGTCAAGTCATTGTTTGCACATATAAAAAGGTCGGTTTCGTTAACTTTTACCTCAAACGCGAAGAGGTCCTTAGCCAGAACTTGGTTACGGTAAAAACGGGGTTCGTACACAAAAACACCTCAAACATTATGACTATTAAAGAACTACTAGACCGTAGGCTATCACAGTAAAGCAAAATAAAAAAGCCGGCCTTTGCCGACTTTTTTATTTTCCGCAGCTTATTTTTGGGAAGCTGCATCTGTCACGGTCTTCGTTCCCGCTACCGGCTTGGTCGCGGT
Source organism: Candidatus Aquicultor secundus (assembly GCF_002791875.1). Lineage (NCBI taxonomy): Bacteria > Bacillati > Actinomycetota > Candidatus Aquicultoria > Candidatus Aquicultorales > Candidatus Aquicultoraceae > Candidatus Aquicultor > Candidatus Aquicultor secundus. Next base: position 16,664 of record NZ_PFNG01000072.1, read on the forward strand.
AACTTTTTGCATTGAGGCTTGCGTAACCGCCTTAGCCTCGCCAACTAAAGACTTCACCGCACCGCTATACTTAGAGGCTTCGGTGCCTGCCTTTTGCGCATACGTCACGCCCTTATCGATATCCTGCTTGGTTCTATCTAACCTGTCCTGGATAACCCCGACATCTTTGCGGGTGGTGGTATATGCGGTGGTAGCAAAATCAATTGCCTTAGTTACCTTCCCATACGCTGCATCGATGCCTTGCTTTTCTTCTTGAAACTGAGCCGAAACTTGTGGGAATTGACTGAGCATGACAACTAAGATCAGCCCATAAAACAGCTTTCGCATTAAAACTCCTTCTTTGAAGCTTGCGCTTCAGTAAAACCTTCACTCAGTCGCTGGCCGTTATATAGTTTCACCTGCCTCCTGAAACCATTTTCTGGCAGAAAACCATAAAAAATTGCCATTAAAACCGTTATTTAGTTGTCAGTGTTTCATGCTTTTAATGTTTAGTGACGCTGTGGTGAATTGAGTAGAAAAAAGATGTGTTTGTTGCGTAGTCTCTATAATCTTTATGGTAGATTCTTACAATATGTAGTATCGGCTGCGGCACGGCAAACTTTACCTAGAAGTTTCTTCGTGCGACCATTATGCAGGAGTTGTGGATCTCCTTCACGCCGCTCTGTTTGCAGAAAGTAATCGCTTCCTGGCTTTCGGCGCCGGGTTGCATCCAGACAATATCTATGCCCTGCTCTTGTGCTTCCTTCACGATATTCTCGGTAACCTGCGGCGGCGTTACGATATCGACGACATCCGGCTTCTCGGGAAGACTGCTTATGGTAGGATACGCCTTATCCCCCTGGACCTTCTGCTCCCGGGCATTGACGGGATATACCTTATACCCGGCGCTTTTGAGATCTTCATATATCTTATATCCATATTTATCAGGATTATTGGATGCGCCGACAACCGCAATGATATTATTCTTCTTAACCGCCCGCCGTATCAATTCTTCTTCCATTATTATCACCTTTTAATTATTTCCGACGGCGCTCGCCAGCTCCTGGTATCTTACCAGGTATTTCGCTAGTTCTAAAGCTAAGCTTTAGCATAATATCCTGTACAATAAGCACAGCCTAAGCAAATAATCGCACAACAACAAACCGCTGGCAAATTTTTTGGGGTTTAGTAGTATCGGATTGCGCCGTAGATATGGTAGGCAATAAGGCACATGTAAAGCAGGATAAAGAGAATGCTGACCTCAAGGACAACCCGGTATTTTCTGAAGACCCAGACAATCGCCGTAATAGTAACCGCGAGGCTTACTTTAAAGATCACCGCCGCGGCCGGCCCCACGCTAAAGAGCTTATCCATAATCGGGTTTCCTTCAATAAACCCTGCGGAAAGGGCCTTGACTGTGAAAAAGTAATCGGCTAGGTTGAGCAGGTTAAACACAATAAGAAGCAGGACTAGCGTGTAGTAACTGTTTCTTAAATGCGATGCGCCGCGTCTAAAAATCCAGTGGTAAAGGCTTCTTGTATTGAGGTGGTTCTGCCTTCTGTCAAAACCTTCCCGCCGTTCCCATAGCTTTAAGCTGATACCGTTCCGGCGCCTATTGGTCTTACGACGTTCGATGCCGTAGCTTGCGCATTCATGGCAGGGTTTGCGGCACTCCGCGTTATGTTTTTTGCCCTCGTAGCATACGTAATTTTCCAAAATAGCTCCAGGATAATAGGACTCTAGCCCAACGAGAAACAAGAATGTCTTAAAAGAATTATCGGGGTAAAAAGCAGTTTGGTAAACGCTAAGCTACAAACTTAGCTTATTGATATCAAGTGCTGTGCTAAACTGGCACGTTAGAGGGTCGCAATTCACCATGGCGCCGACCTGGTGGCAGATAATATCGCTCGCCGATCCTTCTAATTCGATGCCAAATCTTGCATGTATCAGCGATACGATAAGGTCCATTATCGTCCACACCACATTCTTGCAGCATCTACAATTCGTCGAGTTATCGGCAAGGTATTCTATCGCCTCCGCCACAACCTTCATGGTTATATCATCCTGCAGGTCGGTTCTGTTAGGCATGGCTTTAAAAACGGCATGAAACGCAATACCGACGGCGGCACCCATCCCGCACACACCGGTCTGCAGCGTTGCCCGCGTCACCGCCCGCTCTTTGGCGGTCTCGAGCGCGCTAAAGATATCCTCATCGGTAAGTTTTGCCGAGCCCTCGTTCTTTATAGCCGTAAGAAGCGCAGCGGCAAATATCCAGGCATGTTCGCACGAACGATCGGGGAGTTGCGGGAAGCCCATCATCATCATTGCTATCTCGAAGGGATCTTTGGATCTGGTTGTCTTAATAATCCACTCGATAAACTCTGTGATCGGTATCTGGTAGCATGTCGGGCACACAAAGTGTCCCTCCGGGCACCAGAGATTTGATTTGTGCTGCTCACCGCAATAGTAGCAGGAGAGGTCTACCTCGGTATCCAGAAACTCAAGCAGCGATCCGCATGAGAAGCAATTTCGCACGTAGCCGGAGACTATGGGGCTATCCGACGTACCGCACAGCTGTCCTCGATCATTCGACCAGTTCGGTTGATGCCCACCGACATCAAAATCAAGACATCAGCCGCTCGGCAATAGCGCACCGGGCTTTTCTTCAATCACGACTGGTCGTCATCACCTTTTATGACGTCCTCGTGAATGATTTTCCACTTATCTTTTACCTTTTTGAGCTTCCACTCATAGGTGTTCTTTCCAAATGTACTGTAATTTTCATGCTGAGCGTCGTATTTGATATAGTATTCGAGATCCGCCGTTATGTCGGCCCCATCGCCGCTAAAACTGGTCTTTTTAAGCTTAACGCTGGATAGCCTGAATTCAAGAAGTCGCATCGGGGTACTTGTATCAAGCGCTCCCGTGCCGGTATCCTTGGATTTATCAGCGGCGATTAGACCATCTATGAGCTGCTGCTGCTCGGCCAGCTCTCCGGAATCCGCATCGTAGAACTCCATTAACTTCTGTTTGAATTCGCGGACTTTGTCCTGGTTTACAGAAAGACGGGCAAAGTTCTTAATATTCCAACCATTAATAGCCGTATTAGCAGCCTTAAGCTGGTCTTCACTTAACACTGGGTTGCGTGAAGCGAGTACTCTTTGTATGCCAACTACCGCAATAACCGCAATAATTATTATCCCAATAATAGTAATTATTGACTTTTTGCTTAAGTTAAAGCGCACAGTTACCTCCATTCGATTCTTACAAGCTTTAAATGTCCCCGCTACTTTACTTCTGGAAGCCTACCGGGATTAAAACTTCCAACCTCTTGTCACAATTCTATCTAAAACAGCACTTTATAGCAACTTTATTATATGCTGGAAATCCAACAAAGGTCCTACTCAACCACCAAAAGTTGCAGTAAATAGAACAATTAAAGCATTAAAAAAGACTGCTGCATATATGCAGCAGTCTTTTTTATAGAGCATAGCGCGCATAGAGTAGAGTCACAAAATATCAAGCTTATCGGTCACATTAGTACCGCTCGGCTGCAACCCTCGCGGGTTTTACACCTGCGGCCTATCAACCAGGTAGTCTACCTGGGACCTTCGTCGGTTTTTAAACCGACGGGAAACCTCATCTTGGGGTGGGCTTCGCACTTAGATGCTTTCAGCGCTTATCCCTTCCGAACGATAGCTACCCAGCGGTGCCCCTGGCGGGGCAACTGGTACACCAGAGGCCCGTCCACCCTGTTCCTTTCGTACTTAGGGCAGCTCCCCTCAAGTTTCCAACGCTCACGGCAGATATTGATCCGACCTATCTTACAATGGTCTTATTCCAGCTCACATACCGCTTTAATGGACGGCAAGTCCAACCCTTGGGAGCTCCTACACCCCCAGGATGCGATGAGCCGACTACGAGGTGCCAAGCCACTCCGTCGATGTGATCTTTCGGGGGTGATTGGCCCTATTTCCCCGGAGAACTTTTATCCCATGTAACGGTGGCCCACCCACTTGGTACCACCGCGTCACTAGGCCCGGCTTTCGCCCCTGCGCGGCCTGTCGGCCTAAGCAGTCAGGCACCCATACGCCCTTATGCACACTGCACGATTTCCGATCGTGCTGAGGGTACCTTTGGAGCCCTCCGTTACTTTTTAGGAGGGGGCCGAAACAGCCAAACTGTCCACCTGACCCTGTCCCCCCACCGGATTCACGGTGGCAGGTTAGGGCGTTCACCCAAGATCAAGCTGCAGTCAAGCTTCCGGGGGTTTACATCCCGCCGCGAGAAACCGGTCTATTCACCGATTTAGCCAATTTCGCCGAGTCCCTCGTTGAGACAGCGCTCGAGTCGTTATGCCTTTCGACATGACGGAAATTATCCGCCGGGAATTCCGCTACCTTTGGGCCGTCATTCCCTTACGGCCTCCGTTTACCGGGGTTTCGATTCGGAGCCCTCAGTTGAAATCGTTGGGGCTCTCCACCCCAACAATCCTACCCTACGACCCCTCTTCTTAGGGTCCGGCACTGGGAAGGCGTCAGCCCCTATACATCCTCTTACGAGTTAGCAGAGACCTGTGTTTTTAATAAACAGTCGCTCGAGCCAATTTAATTGAACCTTTCTTCGGGTTGCCCCGAGGAAAGACCCCCTTATCCCGAAGTTACGGGGTCAGTTTGCCGAGTTCCTTAACGAGGGTTGTCTCGCTCGCCTTAAGGGTTTATCCCTTAGCCTGCCTGTGTCGGTCTGCAGTACGGACACCGATCCAAATTGCGGGTTTTTTTAAGCGGTTCGGCCTTGCCGGGTGGGCTTCCACTCGTCCCCCGACGCGGCTTACCCGCGTCGCCCGCTTTTTAGTTGCTAGCTGCCGTCTACCGGTGAACAAACCACCGGAGAACAGCTTGCGTTAACAACTACGGATCGGTGGCGCCGGATTATTAACCGGCTTATCCATCGACTACGCCTTTCGGCCTCGCCTTAGGTCCGGCTAACTCCCAGTTGATGAACAGAGCTGGGAAAACCTGAGGCTTTCGGCGGATGGGATTCTCACCCATCTTAGTTAGCTACTCATGCCGGCATTCTCTCTTCTGTGGAATCCACCAGCCCTCACGGGATGGCTTCAACTCCCACAGAACGCTCCCCTACCGATCTAGGTAAGACGGCCAAGGTTAAAACCCTGACACACCTTATATATACCTAGAACTCACAGCTTCGGTGATAGACTTAAGTCCCGGACATTTTCGGCGCAGGATCGCTCCACCAGTGAGCTTACACGCACGACACTCTTTAAGGGATGGCTGCTCCTAAGCCAACCCCCTGGTCGTCTTCGCAATCCCACTTCCTTAAGAACACTGAGTCTATACTTAGGGACCTTAGCTGGTGATCCGGGTTGTTTCCCTCTCGGCTGCGGACCTTTACGCCCGCGGCCTCACTCCCGAGAAACGATCAACGGTATTCGTTAGTTCGACTTGGGCTCCGACCCACAAAGTTAAGGGGCCGTCGTACCAAATCGGCGCTCTACCCCCGTTGGTCTATCTCGAGGCTGCACCTAAATGCATTTCGGGGAGAACCAGCTATCTCCGAGCTCGCGTAGATTTTCTCTCCTATCCACAGATCCTCCCATGGCTCTCTCAGTCAACGGGTTCAGACCTCCACTCAGCCGCGCAAACGGCCGAACTTCATCCTGTCCATGGATAGCTCGCTCGGTTTCGGGTCTACAGCAAGCGACTTATTGGCGCCTTATTCAGACTCGCTTTCGCTGCGGCTCCGCTTGTTACAAGCTTAACCTCGCCACTCACCGTAACTCGCCGGCTCTTATACAATAAGCACGCCATTACAATGTGAGAAACTAGAAAGTTGACCGGCGCTATCGCGCCTAGTAGAAATTAGATTGAATCTAATTTCTAATCTCTCACTAGCTCTGACT
>NZ_PFNG01000072.1:22612-51293 GCF_002791875.1 Candidatus Aquicultor secundus
GTGTTACTCGGGAAACCGCCGGAAGTCTCTCGCGTTTCGCATACAGGGCTATCACCTTCTATGGCGGAAGTTTCCACTTCCTTCAACTACGCGGGAGATTTGTAACTTCCTGAAAGCTCCGCAGAGTCTTTCAGGCGGCTCCCTCGACCCCCGGACGGACAACGCCTGCGGGCTTTTACATCCGCCGGGTTTAGGCTGTTCCCTTTTCGCTCGCCACTACTAGGGGAATCGCTATTGGCTTTCTCTTCCTCCAGGTACTGAGATGGTTCAGTTCCCTTAAGTTCCCTTCCCCGCCCTATATATTCAGACGGAGATGACCGGCTTTAGTACGCCTGGCTTTTAGGCCAGGCAGATGATCGGCCAGCCGGGTTTCCCCATTCGGATATCTCCGGATCGAAGGTTGCCGCACCTCCCCGGAGCGTATCGCGTCACGGCTGCGTCCTTCATCGGCTCCAAGCGCCAAGGCATCCACCATACGCCTCTAAATCACTTGATATTCGCTCGTCTATGCACGCTATATTGTTTTTAAAGAGCACTCAGCGATCAGCTGTCAGCTCTCAGCTCTTCTAAAAGATTTAAGCTGATGGCTGACGGCTAAGGCACCGTTCGGTGCCGCTAGCTCAAGGCTCAAGGTTCTGCGGGCGGGTGCCCCGCCCAACATCGAAAGGAGAACCTCTCGGCCTTGGGCTTCGAACCTTGAACCTTCAGCTGCAAGACCTGCGCCTTGCAGTCGTCCTGGACGGGTGTTCCTGTGGGTTGCCCACAGGGGAACCCGGAGCCGGAACACTCTTCGGAACTTTCTAGGCCGGATATAACAATATCCAATTGAAACGCCCACACCTCTCGGTACGGGCAGCATGCCCATCCAACGGCCACCTCAATGGGGGTACTCTCGGCACCGCCCTCCAGCGTCCCGGCAAACCTTTCGGCCCGCTGGGGTCCGGTTGGGCCGCATGACTTCAAGCATCCCGCATTTGGCGGACGTGGCCGGCTATATGAGGGAGACCCGAGAACGTATTCACCGCAGCTTTCTGATCTGCGATTACTATCGGCTCCATCTTCATGCAGTCGGGTTTCAGACTGCAATCCGCACCACGACCGGCTTTTTGGGATTTCCTCCCCCTCGCGGGTTCGGACCCCTTTGTACCGGCCACTGTCGCGTGTGTGTAGCCCAAGGCATCCGGCGCATGCTGATCCGCCGTCGTCCCCATCTTCCTCCCACTTCGCTCGCGGGCAGTTCCCTATGAGTGCCCGGCATTATCCGATGGCAACATAGGGTAAGGGGTTGTGCCCGTTACGGGGAGCTAACCCCACACCTCACGGCACGGGCTAACGGTGACTATATACACCTGCCTCCAGGGAGGGGACGTTGTTTCCTGTGGGTCCTAAGTGCCACTTAGGACCCACAGGAAACAACGTCCCCCAAGAGGGCCAACGTTTCCGCCGGCTTGCTCCTGAAGGTAGCCTTGGTAAGGTTCTGCGCTCGAAGTCGCATTAAACCACACTCGCCGCCGATTGTGCAGATCTCCACAGGTCCCTTGGTTTTCAGCCTTGCGGCCGTACTCCCCAGGCGGGGCACTTGTCGCGTTAGCTTCGTCCCGGGCAATGTAATTGCCCAGGGCTAGTGCCCAACTTTTACAGCCAGGACTACGCGGGTGTCGAACCGCATCGCTCCCCTGGCTTTCGTACCTCAGCGTCAGCCTGCAGTATAGGAAGCTGCCTTCGCCATTGGAGTTCTTCCCGATATCAACGCATTTTACCGCTCCACCGGGAGTTCCACTTCCTTCCACTGCGCTCTAGGAGGATAATCTCGGCTGACCTCCTCCCGTTTTGCGGGAGGCTTTCACAGCCGATACGCCCAGCCGCCTACGTACCCTTTACGCCCAGTAATACCGGACAACGCTTGCGCCCTACGTTTAACCGCGACTGCTGGCACGCAGTTTGTCGGCGCTCTTACCGCGGGTACTTTCACCCAGCCGGGGTTATTGGCCCCCTGGGCTTACTCCCCGCGGACTGAAGTTTACGATTAGGGTTTTCCTAACTTTCTTCCTTCACGCGGCATTGCATCGTCACGCTTTCGCGCATTGCGAGAGATTCCACCCCGCTAACCCTTTCGGGTCCGGACCTTGTCTCAGTTCCGGTCGGGCTGACCACCCTCTCGAGCCAGCTACCCGTCATCGGCTTGGTGGGCCGTTACCTCACCAACTACCTGATAGGACGCAGGCCCATCTCAAAGCAGAAGCCTTGGGTTTGTGGCTACCTTTTTCTCGCACCTTCGAAAAGGTGTGAGCTTATCCGGCATTAGCCCCTTCCAAGTGACCTTCGATATATTTCCCTTGCCGTAGGCCTTACCCTTTCGGGCAGGTCGCTACGAGGAAGCATAATCTACAAGCCTCTCGGGAAGGGTTATTCCGGTCTTTGAGGCAGATTGCCTACGCGTTACTCCGCCGTACGCCGCTCAGCCTCCCGGCACAATCACCGGGAAGCCCGCTCGACTTGTCGGGGCAAGTGCATGCCGCCAGCGTTCGTCCTGGGCCGGGACCAAACCCGCAGAAGTTAAAACCTCACAGGATATCATCCAGCGAGGCCCCACGATCTAATCGGCTCTTTCCGGCCTAGTCTCACCTTTGTGAGATTGTAAATTTTTCAAAGATCCGCCGTCCAACTCTATTTTTACCCTCATTCGAGAAAATTAAACCAACCGCAATCCATCGTCGCGTCTTCTATAATTCAATGCAATTCAATCTTCGTCGAGTATTGAGTATATTTTGCCGGGTATTTAATACTCGGCTTTTCGAATAAGTCTGGCCGAGCATCTAAGATGCTCGGCCAGTTTTTACCTTCCATATTTTACTATTCACAATTATCCGAAACTCAATCGCGCTACTAGGGCGAATAGTAATGGTGACCGCGAAATGGCACTTGATCTACTGCGGTTTTGGATAACAGTGAATAGTTACCTTAAAGCAGGCTGGAACCCTGCTCGTGATGCTGGCGGATGGTTTGGTCAAGTAGTATTAAGGCGGAATAAAACAAAAAAACAGAAAGAGCCTAAGATAACCTTCGCAACGTTGCCCTTCCCCAACTGGGGCTCATTAAGGATTCCCTGCAAACACCTTGGGTTGACTCACCCAACATACCTTCAGGAACCTCTTTTCCATGACAACTTATGCCCGCCCGTCGATCCCATCCATTGTGGTGGGGTACGCCGGTCTTCATCTACTATCCCAGGCCCTTCCAATTTGAAATTTTCAAATATTATCAACGTTTCCGTCTCTATCTAAAGTATACACGCCAATGTTGTTTTCGTCAATTTAAAACGAAGATTTTTGCAACTAATTTTTGTGAGTTGTGCCGCTTTTGTTCTTAGTTAAACTATCGGTAATTACCAGTATTTGCCTTAGAATTAATTACCAGCTTTTACCATTAGAATTTGAGGTTGCCCTGATTATTTATAATAGTTTATCCTTGGCTAGTATAGGTCTATCGCCATGCGTAGTTAAAAGCGACCTAAAGGAGTATTATGGCCGGGCTAATCTGTGCGAGCGGTTTTTGGCAAACAGTTAGAAGTGGAAATATAACTACCCTGATCGATAAAGCAATCGATTGGCTTACCAAATATGGGCTGCAGATTGTAGCCGCTCTTGTGGTAGGTTTCATCATTTATCGGCTGCTGAGTATCGCCATACGCCGCAGCGTCGCTCTAATCAGTAAGGATACGTTTTTAAGTGCCGAGGAAGCGAAACAGCGGGCAAAAACCCTGGGCTCAGTCCTCGATGCGCTGGCAAGATTTGCGGTCTTTTTTATAACGATAGTCGTAATTTTACAGAGCACCACCTCGTGGAATATCTCGGCCCTAATTGCAGGCGCGGGGGTCGTGGGTATCGCGATCGGTTTCGGCGCGCAAAGCTTGATTAAGGATTTTATATCAGGGTTTTTCATCATCTTTGAGAACCAGTTCAGCGTAGGCGACCTGGTGCAAATTGGTAACGATAAAGGAACCGTCGAACATTTAAGCCTGCGCACGACCAGACTCAGGGATTTTCAAGGTAATGTCCACATCATCCCCAACAGTCAGATCAACGTCGTCATAAACCAGTCGCGTGGCTGGTCAAGGGCAATCGTGGATATTGGAGTGCCCACCGTCGAAGACCCGACAAGGGTTATCGATATAATTAAAGATGCAGTGGCGGGCATCGCCTCATCCGGTAAGTGGAAAGATATTTTGCAGGAAGATCCTCGGGTCACAGGTATCGATGACTTTAAGGAAAACACAATGGTGTTCAGGGTAACCGCCGTGACCACATCGAACGCACAGGACGCGATTGCACGGGACATACGAAACGGGGTAAAGACTGCGCTCTCCCAAAACAAGATAGAGATATTCGTCAAACCATAGCGATTTACGTGACAGAGCTGGAACAAAAGGAATGGGGGCCGAAGCCCCCATTGTTTACTTGCGTCCGGTTACGCTATATCAGTCCGGCCCAGTGAATAACCGCTAGTACCAGCACAACGACTGCGACAATGTAGATGAAGTTCGCTAAAGCAACGCTAAAGCTAAATATCCCGAGTAACTGCAATAGGGCAAGAATAACCAGAACTACAAGTACCGCATACAATATATTCCAGAACATATTGGTTGTCCTCATAGCCATTACATCCACCCCCTTACAATATCTTTTTACCCACTTTTGTCCGATGGAAACAATAAATCCGCGGTTAAGATGCGATTTTTATACCCACAGTGAACGACGTGCAGAAATAACGGCCACGGAAAATGCGGGTTCAGATAGCGCCTAGCGGTTGGGTTGCTCAGGGGCTTGGTTTTTTGATAACGAGGACTTTGAGATGAACCTCAAAACGATGGCCGCTCCGGCTAAAAGTGTAAGGTAGTAGGTAAGGAAACGCCATACAAGAACGATAAGGCCGATGATCTCGCCCGGAACAAGCCCTTGCAAAAGACCGGTGAGTGCAGCTTCGACGACGCCGCTTCCCCCGGGTGTGGGGCTAACCGGTGCGACCGCAAAGAGCAGAAATATCCTGAAGATAAGTTGACCTAGATTGCCTGAAACCCCAAAGCCGAACAAGACAAGCGGCAGCACTGAAAACAAGCCAAACCACGCGACAACCTCACTTAAGAATACAGCGATGATCGAAGGAGCGTTTTTGAGCGAAAACAAGTCCTTTAAGTTTAAGCTCAGATGATCGATCTCGTGGTGAATCCTGTCCCTCGCCTTGCCAAGCCGCTCCTCACCCAGCCCCCTGGTTAGCAAACGCCCATGCAGGATACGGCTAACCGAGGCTTTAGCCCGAACCGGTTGCTTGATAAAAAACAACGTGATAAGCGACCATATAGCCGCCGCTGCGGCGATGCCGAGCAGGCTTAATTTAACCGAATTTGAAAGCGATGACCTGAAAATAATAAAAATCATTAAACCGAGCGCAACAAAAAGCCATGATGAGATAGTCGCCCTGCTGCTGGTGACGGCAGTCGCCTCTCCGGGGGTTAAACCATCACCCGTTAAGAGGTAAATCTGTGTCGGGATCAACCCGGAGCCAAACGGTGTGATATAACCAAAGAAACTTCCGCCAAGGTAAACGCGCAGCGAAGCGGCAAAGCTGATGGGTTTCCTTGTCACTCTGGTCAGAAGATAAAACGGTAGTCCGCTAAAGATCCAACTCAACAGGACCGCAAGAGCCGCAAGCCCGAGAAAGGTAAGATTGATTTTTGAGAGTGCCAGGAGCGTACGCTTGTTGAAGGTAAGGGCTATGATTACACCTACCGTTACTATGCCAAGAAGCACTACGGTCAGTATGCCCTTTTTAGCCCGCTGCAGGCTTATGTTCTCCCGGTTGTTCTGCATGGGTCTTAGTATAATCGATAGCTTTTAGAGCGGTCTAGCGAAAAATAGGTCTTATCCGGTTTCATCCATCAGCTCATCGGTTCCGAAATCTTCTAAGAGTCCGCGGAATTCTTCTTTGTGCGACCGAGCTTGTTTAAGGATGACCTCCGCAAGCGCACGTAGCTGGGGATCCCAGATTTCCTCGAGATGAAGCTCGTATTCACTCACTATTTGAGACTCGAGGTCATAGTTGGCTCTCATCATATGCTCGAATACCTCGGGATTTACGGTATCGTAGTGGTCTGCCGCCGGAATCCCGCCCGCATCCTCGATACCGGTCACCAGCCACTGGATATGCTGGTTTTCTTCGTTGATGATGTTGGCCAGGATGCTTTGGGCGGGTTCGTGGTCTATGTCTGTGAGGTGTTGTTCGTATTGAAGCTTCGCCGTCCGTGCAAGGCGCAGGAACTGGTTGAATATATCGTACAAGTGCCGGCGAGACGCCATATATCATCCCTCCAAGTATCGCTTCTCGTATCCCTTTAGGTATCTCTTTAGTTATCTCTTTAGTTTCCTGCTATATGAGTTCCCAAAAACCGGGTAGTTGAAGCAGAACCTGTGCGGCTTGGCTAAACTGCGTCCTCGAATCCAATTTGGGGTTTGTCGTCATCGGAACCGTTCTCTGAGTCGAAGCTCTCTATCAACTCTATGCGCTCGACGACCTTAAGCATAACCTCGACTATTTCGGGGTCAAACTGGGTGCCTGAACCGGATTTCAGCTGCTCGGCACCCTGCCTGAGGGGCATTTCCTCCCGGTATGGCCTACTTGAGGTCATGGCCTCAATGGCATCGGCCACCGCCAGGATACGCGCACCGTAGGGGATCGCATCGCCCGCTAAGCCCGAGGGGTAACCGCCGCCGTTAAACCACTCGTGGTGATGTTTGACGATCGGCACGGCGCCCTTGAGGAACTCGATGGGTTTTACTATATCGGCGCTCATGGAGGCGTGACTTTTCATCAGCTCCATCTCCTGCTCGGTGAGGGCTCCGGGCTTGTTCAAAATCCGCTCATCGATGCCTATCTTGCCTATATCATGCAAGAGACCCGCATATTCGATCGTTTCAACCTCTTTCTGATTCATGCCAAGCCCCTGAGCAAGGGCGACGGCAAATCTGCTGACCCGGTTGGAATGGTTCGCCGTATATGAATCGCGGGCGTCAACGGCTTTGGCGAGCGCCCTAATAACCTCAATGGTCAAGTTGCGAATACCATCGACAAGTCGGGCGCTCTTTAAAGCGACCGAGATCTGATCGGCGAAAAGCAGGAACCTGTTTACCACCATGTCGCTGAACTCCTGGCGGTCTTTATACCAGACAACAACGCTGCCTATCGGCTCGCCGTCGACTGAAAGCGGTGCGGCGATCATTGACTTAACGTTAAAGCGGGCGTACATCTGCCGCACATCGTCGCTTAAATTAGAATCGTTTAAATCGCCCAGCAGTAGTATTTGCCCCGATGCTATCGACGGACAAATGTTGATACTGGGGGTTTTTCCTCGTATCCCCCTGATAAACTCGCGGCTTTCATCAGGGCCAAAACCATGCAGGCTTCGGATCTGTATATGCTTGTCGCCGTCAAGCAAGGCAATGCAGCAATAATCGGCCCCCACGAGTTTACAAATACCCTCGGTTATCAGGTTGAATATCGAGTCGATCTTCTGCCCGCCAAGAATTGCGGCGTCGATATCCGTCAGAAGTTTTAACTCTTCTACCCTACCCCTCAACTCATCAATATATTCCTGGATGGCGCCGTAAGAGTTCGACATGCTGTTGCGGATATTCTCAAACGCCGTGACGAGCCTATCTATTTCTTCAATACCGTGATAATTACAGGCAACATTAAGGTTTCCTTCAGCGAGTTGCTCGGCGGCAAGCGTAAGCTTGTATAAAGGGTTATGGGTTTTCAGCACAGCCATGGTCCCACCTAAGATGGCATACGCTATGTTAAAAACTGCGATGTAGAGGAAGCTCTGCAGAGGCTTGTCTGCCGCCCCGGGGTCGGAATCCAGAGAATACCACGCGATTAGGGCAAAGATGTTTGGTAGAATTACCCCTAGGGCCATCAGCATAAGCAACGTTTTTCTTTTTATGCCTTTCTTGACAGTATCATTCATAGTAATTCTTAACCTATAAATAATCGGGATGCCCCGGTGGGCGCACCATTCTCGGTCGTAGTCTCTTCACCGATGGTCTAATTTGACGATCTAATAGACTCATCGGCAAACCGGTGCGTGCGCTTAATATGGCGGGTGTATTAACTACATAGCACTAAAGAGCCGCAGGCACCCGCTCCGGCCAAGGCGCACCCCTTGGGAAGCTCAGCGCCGAAAGCCCTCTCTTTCCGCCAGCAGATCGAGTTGAATCGCTAACTCAAAATCAAGGGCGCTGACGGGGTTGTCGCTTATTATTTCCTTGATATAGGAACTGCATTTATTGCAAAAGCTTACCCTCCAGCCACCGGCACCCTCCACAGTAAAGTAGCCCAAGGCTGGGTGATCGTTATTATAGCATGCCGGACAGGTTACCCTGTTAAAGAGCCACTCCGTCTCGCATAAGGAACAGACAAGAAAGCGGCGCCCGCCATTTCTTTCCTGGCGCCCGCCGACCGGGGTATGCCCACAGGCCGGGCAGATATTTAAAAGCCATCTGTCGTGCTCTATGTAGGGACGAATAAGGCCGGCCCAGCTTTTTAAAAATGGCTTTAAAAGCTCCTGCAAGAAGAACAGGTAAGAGTCCGGATTGGCACCTAGAATTGCCGCATCAGATTTTGCAGGGTCAAAGTTTCCTTTGATATAAGAAGCAGTGCCACCTAAAACCCTTTCAAACTCCAGCTTCTTGATAAACTCAAAGGGCTGGTATTTAGCAAGCAGGGTTTGCAGCCTGGTAAATAAAGAGACCAACTCGTTCTCCGGCAGGTCTAAAGTATAGATTTGAAGCCAGGGTCGTCCCTCAAGATGAATATTTTTAAGGTCTTGCTGAGGTGGCTCAAAGTGAACCACCTCAGCCGTTTTGGGAAATTCTTTCTGTAACCCTCTTATCTCATTTACAAGCCTTGCAAGCTCCGGTGGATGCTGCAACAAATAAATCCCGTCCTTTTCTTAGTGTTTATCCAACCTGGCCGGCATAAAGAATAACGTATCTCATTAAAAAACCGCCGACTAGAACCAGCACCGCCGAAAGTGTGACCGCGCCCGGCGTGGCTTTGCCGATCCTCATTTCTCTGTACTCAATGGCCAGCGGAGCAATAAGACCCATAAATACAACCCCCAGCCAGAAGGCGACCGCATAGCGACCGGCTACCAGGGATTGCAGCGCACTCGGGGCCCAGGCGGCCATTCCGATCATTAAAGCTATTATAGCCAGTATCTCCAAAACGATGACCTTTACATCAACCTTGTCGAGAAGATGCATTAACTCTTCGTCCGTATCCCTCCTTGCTTTCATCCCCAGCACAAGCGCGGCTATTCCTGTCGAGGTGGCTGAGAGCAGGAAAAGCATGCCTAAAAACGGTGTCGCCCGCCAAAGCGGCACGGATGTTGCTGTCAGCAGCACACCGGTATATCCGGCCACCAAGATACCGAAAAACGCGGCAATATAAGAAATGATTCTGCGCAGTGAATCGCTGCCCGTAAGAAACAGCACCAGATTAATAACCAGGAGAATAGCGAAAAAGCTTAAAAACCATACTCCCTGGGACATGACCGAGCTGATATTAACCATGGGCACGAAATCATTGCTAACAATGAAGTGCCAAAATGAAAGGGGCTTGCCCAGGTCTACCACCAGTAATAGCAGTCCCACTACGATTAAAGGCAGGGCGATAATGTTTCCCCACAAGGTGAGTCGGCGGTATTTACCGCCGCTTAAAACCTCAGCCAGCGTACCGCCGTAGAAAGCGGCCGAGGCAATGCCTGCTAAAAATAGATAAAGAGCGATAATTATTGACCAATTTGCTGAGCGCATCAAGATCTTCCCCCTTTCAGGCCTCTCTCTCGTGCCTCTAAAAAGCTCTTAAACGGTACCAGCGCGATAAGTGCTCCGGCTACGCCAACACCGAGCCAGCCTGCAAAGATATTTGCCGTTGCAACCTGCGGATTTTTTGGAAGACCATAAGCCTCAGGCTCATCGTTAAGCAGATAGATTGTGTTGGTGCCGCCTGCTTCGTTTAACCCATAGAAGATGGCCTTTTGCCCTTCAGCCCAAAGCCCTTGCCGGCGCTGTTTGGCCAGTTTTATCATCTCGCTGCGCTCACCGAAGTTCAGGGCCCCGGTTACACAGGTGCTGACGCACGCCGGTTTTAAACCTGCCTCCACCCTGTCCGGGCATCTGTGACATTTTCTTGAGGTGCCCGTGTCTTCTGAGAAATTGGCGGCACCGAACGGACAGGCTACTACACAATTTTTGCAGCCCACGCAGCGATTTTGATCGATCTCGACCCTGCCATCGGGCATCTTTCTTGCCGCGCCGGTCGCGCAAACTGCAACGCAACTCGGTTCTGAGCAGTGCATACACTGGGTTTTTGCGAAAAGGAACTTAACATTGTCGCCCTCACGCTTTTCCCTGAAGTTAATCTTGGTCCAGGTGTTTCCCGTCAAGGTTCGGGGGTTCTCATAGCTGCCCCAGAACACCGTTTTATCGCCTGGAAGGCCATTCCATTGCTTGCAGGCAACCTGGCAGCCGCGACAGCCAATGCACTTGGAAGCATCATAAAAGATCGCGTTTTCCACCACTTAAACCACCTTCTTTATCTCTGCAAGGAAAACCTTATATTCTGGAATGCCCGTGTTTGCGTCGCCGATGTGCGCCGTGAGCTTGTTAGCGGAATCGCCGGTTGCAATCCCCTGAAAGCCGAAATGCCAGGGGATACCGATAATTTCCACCTTCTTACCGTTCACATTCAGCGGTTGCATGCGCACAGTGACTAGTGCATAAGCGTCTACCTCACCGCGAGCGGAAGTAACTTTCACCTTATCGCCATTCTTTATTCCCCTGGCTTTAGCCAGGCTCGGGCTTATTTCAGCGAAGGTAGTCGGCATTAACTCCGCCAGCCAGGGCAAGTTCCTGCTCATCGCGCCTGCCTGCCAATGCTCGGAAACGCGGTAAGTTGTGCCGACACACGGGAATTTCGAAGCTTCACCCCTGTTATTCATCGATGTTTTTGGAACTTTTACCGCCGGGTTAAGCCCCTGACTGCTTATAGCATTCTTAAAGGGGCTTTCAAAAGGCTCGTAGTGCTCTGGAAACGGCCCTTCTTTCATCTTGTCGGTAAACAGAGCACCCAGGCCGGTAGCCTGCATGATGAACGGTTTAGTACCTCCACCCTTGATATCTGTTGGGGCCAGCGTCAGTTTGAAATCAGGTACATCCTTTCCAACCCATTTCCCCGGCTTGCCGGTTTTTGGATCGATTGCCAGCGGATCCCACCAAATAATCTTTTTATCCTCACTCCAGGGCCTGCCGGCAATATCTGCGCTACAGCGGTTATACAGGATTCGACGGTTGACCGGCCAGGCATAAGACCAGTTCAAGTAGCTGCCGATGCCGCTTTCATCCTTGTTGTCACGCCGCCTGGCAAGGTATTTGCCTTCTTTCATGATACCGCCCCAGATCCAGATACCGCAGGAGGTGGAGCCATCCTCTTTTAGATCTGCAAAGGTTGCCATTGGTTTTCCGGTGACGGTCTCGAAACCGCCCATCTCAAGAGCTATTTTGTCTATGTCGGGCCCATCGCCTTTGCCGAAGTCCCAGGTAAGATACTTAATGGGCTCGTCCTGTGGCAAAGCGCTATCTTTATAAAGCTCTTTGGCACGCCTGGCTATCTGATCTATCATCCAAAGGTCGCTTTTTGAATCACCTACGGGCTTAACAGCCTGCCAGCGGTATTGTATCCAGCGCCCGCTGTTGCTGATTGAGCCTTCCTTCTCGATAGATGACGCCGCAGGCAGGAAGAAAACCTCTGTCTTAATCTTATTTGGATGTGCGCCGGGTCGCTTCCAGAATACAGCGCTCTCGGTCTCCCAGAGATCGGCAACTACCATCCAGTCTAGATTTTCCATGGCTTTTGATTCTTTGTTGGCGTTAGGTCCGCCGACCAGGGGATTTGTACCAAATAAGAACAGGCCGTTGATTTTGCCGTCATACATGGCCTCAAATACCCCTATATGGGTGTAATCAGTTTTTGCGTCGCGCTTGGGCAGGTACTGGTAAGCGAATTCGCTCGGCGCCGTTGCACTGTCGCCCCACCAGGCTTTAAGAAGGCTGACCATGAATTTTGGTTTGTTTGACCAGAAACCGGTCTTTGGCGTCTCTTTTTCAAGATAAGCCTTAAGACTTGCATACTCCGGCATGTTGGTCGGAGCACCGATGTAGCCTGGAAGCAGGTGGCTTAAAAGCGCTATGTCGGTTGAACCTTGAACATTTGACTCTCCGCGCAAAGCGTTTATGCCGCCTCCGGGGAGACCTATGTTACCTAAAAGCAGTTGAAGTATAGCCAGCGCGCGTATGTTTTGGGACCCGACCGTATGCTGTGTGATGCCCATAGCGTACAGTATGGTTCCGGACTTATCCGGACTCCCCGTTGCCGCAAAAGCTTTGGCGACCTTTAGAAACGCATCCTTTGAAACACCGGTTATCCCGGTTACGGTATCGACGCCGTAGCGAGAATAATGCTTCTTCATTAATTGAAAAACGGTACGTGGGTTCTGAAGAGTAGCGTCCTTCAGCGGCTTGTCATCGGGGCCCTTCTTAATAGTCCAGGTGTCGACGGCATATTTCTTATTTATCGGGTCGTAGCCGCTAAAAAGGCCGTCTTCAAAAGTATAGCCATCGCTTACTATAGCCGATGCATTTGTATAGTTGACCACATAATCCTTCCAGTACAGCTCATTTTGCAGAATGTAGTTTATCAAGCCGCCGATAAATGCGATATCGGTTCCCGGACGGATTGCGGCGTAGACATCGGCTTTGGCCGATGTTCTGGTAAAACGGGGATCGACGCTAATTATCTTAGCGCCTCGTTCTTCTTTTGCTTTCATTAACCACTTGAAAGAAATTGGGTGGTTTTCAGCAGCATTGCTACCTATAATCATCGCGCAATCGGTATTTTTTAAATCGATCCAGTGGTTTGTCATCGCGCCACGGCCAAACGAGGGGCCAAGACCGGCCACCGTGGACGAATGTCATATACGCGCCTGGTGCTCTAAAAATACCACGCCGAGGCCGCGCATCAACTTAGCAAGAAGATAGCATTCCTCATTGTCCAACGCTGCCCCGCCTAGAGAAGCAATCGCCTCTGTGCGATTAACGATCATATTGCTTTCCCTAGCAATAAAACCGGCGTCTCTGGTTTCTTTGATTCTATGAGCAATACGGTCGAGGACCCAGCCCCATTCCTTCTCTTCCCATCTGTCGCTGCCGGGGGCGCGATAAAGTGGTTTTTTCATGCGGCGTTCGTTGATAGCCACCTGAAAGAGAGAAGAACCTTTACTGCATAGAGAACCTCTGTTGATGGGGTGGTTGGGGTCTCCTTCGGTGTTAACTACTTTTCCGTCTATGGTATGGGTGATAATACCGCAGCCAACAGCGCAGTAAGGGCAAATGGTCGGCGTTTCTTTTGCGTACTTGATTTTAAGCCGGTTTGTGCTTGCTTCTACGTCCGCCAGATCAAAGCCCAGGTTCAGAAAGAGAATAGCTGAAAACGCACCTGTAGTTTTCAGAAAATCTCTTCTAGTTAGCTTAGAGTTCATTCCTTTCTCCTTTTCCAAATATGACCCCGAGAAAAACAAAAACTAACCACTACAGCCACTGTGCGCATCAACCACCTCCTCGTTTAGTTATTAGCAGTCGATTATTGATTTTAAGTTATTAATTTACACTCCTGGCATACTCCTGGTGCGCCTGATTGGAGCTATGGCTTATGATAGCACAACCAATATACACCGCCTGTATTGTTTGGTAAACCAACGCTGATCAAAGTCTCTGATTCTAGCTACAAGCACCCATGAGACTTAATCGCTTAGCATATCCTGATTATAATCCAAGTCATCACCAACATGTCTTGACAAGAGGTCTTTTCTTTATCTAATTCAATCTATTTTCCATTTTCGATTCTCTGCTGTCACAAAACAAAGAGCCGCAAAAGCGGCTCTTTGTTTTGTAGACCTAACGGGTCGCTATTTGAACAACGTAGCAAAAATCTTCGAGCGGTTGGAAAAGCTGATTAAGTAATAACTCGACTGCCTTAACATTAACCCTTCAATAAGTTGGTAATTATCTTTATCATCACATCTTTTTCTTTAGGGTCGCTGATTGCAATAAGAAGAGCAAGGGCAACTAAGGTGGTGTCGGTGATTTTTCTTTCTCCTGATTGCTTTAAAATGGAATGATTCTGTTCTAAGAAATATATAAATAACAAGGAACCAATTCGCTTGTTACCGTCGGTAAACGGATGATCTTTTATTGTTAAATAAAGTAAATTGGCGGCTTTTTCCTCAATACTTTGGTATAGCTCTTTGCCATCAAATGTCTGATAAATGGTGCCGATAATGCCTTGAAACTTGGAGCCTATTTCAGATCCGAAAAGATTACTGGCTTCACCTTTTGCCGTAAGGCTAACTTTTAATTGATCTATAAGTTTCCTACATTTCTCATAATCCAAGACAAATTCAGGGCCCCTACCTTTAGTTAAACTCAACGTTCCTTCATCATACTGGTAGAGAAGAGTGAGGGACTCAGAATATTCATTGATGAGTTTTAATAATTCCTGGGCTTGGTCTTGAAGTTCAGGGTAACTCGCTTTGTTTTGGATAAAGCTTATGGCTTCCTGTAATTCTTCAAGCTTCTCTGTTTGCTCCAAGAGCCGCTTTTGGTTTATGGCATATCCTTTGACAAGATAATCTTTAAGTTTTTTTGTAGCCCAAATTCTAAACTGAGTACCTCTTTGAGATTTAACTCGGTAACCAACCGAGATGATGACGTCAAGGTTATAGAAGTTCGTTTCATACATCTTTCCGTCTCTGGCAGTTATTCGGAATTTCCTAATAACTGAATTTTCTTCAAGCTCGCCCTCCTTGAAAACGTTTTTAATGTGTTCATTGATGGTTGGGGTAGTTTTTTGGAAAAGCTCTGCCATTTGAGCTTGAGTAAGCCAAACGGTTTCTTCTTCCAATCTTACCTCAAGATTAGCCTGTCCATCTTTTGTGGTGAAAATGACAATATCACCCTTAGGCTCAGGCTCTTGCTTATCACTCAAAATTGTGGGTTTAATGGGTTTCATAGTCTTTATTCTATAGTAGTCAAATGCTTTTTCAATTATTTTTATTAAGCCTTAACTTATATCTTGATTATATCGATTAGCTCTTCAGGGTTTAGATTTGGTTCGAAGGCCCGCAAATTGGTTTGTTGCAGCAATTGTGCCTTTATATATCAGCTTAGGATGCGTATCCCAATTTCTTTAACAAGAACAGCGCCTCTACTGTAAAGCTTGCCCTGTGCTCCTCACCATAATTTGTGGCAATTCCCCCATCGTCTGCATCGTCTGCCTGGTAACTTTCCATTTTAGCAAAAGCTAATTTAAGGAGACCTTCTGCAAACTGGCCTGTATTTAGGCTGCTATACGCTATTGCACAGCTGAGAACGCTAGCCACAATTGGTTTTCATACCTGTCGGGATGCATCCAGGGCGAGGGATTAAACATTAAAATCTCTTGCGGCTCATTGAAGTAGCCCTTTTCATTTTATACTCTTTTTAGATACTCAATAGTCTTGTTTAACTTAATCGACTCAAAAGCTTGTAACCATACAAACCATTGCAGAGCGATCCATGTCGAAGAAATCGTTGAAATATTTGCTTGGAAGTCTTTGTCCGTCTTGGTCCATCCACCATCGCTTAATTGGTAACTAGAAATTGCCTCGATTGCTCGTTCTTCTGAATCTTACCAACAGCAAAGTGCGCAAGTTTAGTTAGTACGTTATCGCCTGTTTTTTCAACGAAATTGGCTGCGGTATTTATATTCATAACTCAATTATAGCATGCTAAAAGAGCAGTCTAGCATATAAGATACCAACAAGCGACACCTCGGTATCATTATATAAAACAGAGCTAGAATTTTATATTTTGTTAGTAGGAGTTCGACCCCCGTTGAGGGTTATCACTTTTGGGCATAAAAAAATGCCTTTGTACAGGCATTTCACAAAGGCATAAATTGGTAGCGCGTACGGGGGTCGAACCCGTGATCTCCGCCTTGAGAAGGCGATCTTATACTGAAAAATGGTAAACTCTGATATTGCACCAAGAACAAATATATAGCCTTCTACCTGCTATTATATAATTATTGCTTTTTCCTTCTTGTTCACCTCTTGCCACTGTTTTATAATCAAGTTGCACTTACTGTGCACTTACGACACTTACGCAAGTGAAACCTGAGAGGGTTTTATGCGAGTAGCAATTAATAAACGCTTAGTTGAATCTTTAAAGCCAGCAGATAAACCTTATGAGGTCCGAGACACAAAACTTAAAGGTTTTATCCTTCGTGTCCAACCGTCCGGGGTTATGACTTATATTTGCCAATACGGGCGCGGCAAGAGAATAAATATCGGATACACTAGTGTGCTTACCCCAACGCAGGCAAGAGAACGCGCTAAAGGAATATTGGCCGATGTTGTAAAAGGCATTGATCCGCAAGAGGATAAGCGCAAAACTAAAGCTCATACCCTTGAAAGCTATATCTTAAATGTTTACGAGCCCTGGGTTAAGACTCACCACAAAAACGCAGATGCGACCATTAAGAGACTAAAAGCTAACTTTTTACCTATCCTTGGCAAGGTGAAGCTTGGCGATATCACGGCCTGGAACGTCGAAAAATGGCGCTCTGACAAGATCAAGGCCGGTGCAAAGGCCTCTACAGTCAACAGGGACCTAAACCCACTAAAAGCCGCTCTATCCCGTGCAGCCCAATGGGGATTTATTAACGCCAATCCCCTAACCTCTATCAAGCCTATAAGGGTTGATAGCAAGGCTATCATTAGATACCTAAGCGACAATGAGGAAGAGCGCTTAAGAACCGCGTTAGATAGCCGCGAAGAACGTATAAGGCTTGAGCGCGACAGCGCTAACAATTGGCGAAGAGTGCGCGGCTATAAATTGTTGCCGAATTTGAGAAAACTACCCTTTGCCGATTACCTAAAACCGCTGATTATTCTGGACCTCAACACCGGGCTTAGGCGCGGTGAGCTATTTAACCTAAAATGGAATGATGTTGACCGTGCCATGCTTACCGTTAAGGGCGAGGGCGCGAAGACCGGCCAAACGCGGCACGTCCCATTAAATCAAGAGGCTTATTCCGTACTCTACCAGTGGAAAACGCAAAGCCAGGATAATAAGCTTGTCTTCCCTGGAAAAGGCGGCGGGCGGTTAACCAATGTTAATAATTCGTGGCGTAAACTGCTAAAGGATGCCAATATAACAGATTTCCGATTCCACGATATGAGACACCACTTCGCCAGTCGCTTGGTCATGGCAGGCGTGGATTTAAATACCGTTCGAGAACTCTTAGGCCATGCCGACATTAAAATGACGCTGCGCTATTCGCATCTAAGCCCGCAGGTTAAGCAGGCGGCTGTGGATAAACTGGTAAAGGGCAAGATACGGGAAACGCAAAACCTAAAAAAGACAATGATTACGGTGTAGCGATAAATCCCTTTTCTTTTGATGATGCGGCCCTGGAAAAGTTAAGAGACACCGGCATATATGAAGGAGACCAAAGAGATAATGCCACAATTACGGGATGTTAAAGGCAATGAAGCCATTGCGGCTTTTGAAAGAGCAGGTGCTGTTAAGAGAAAAGGTAAAGGTGACCACGTCAACCTTAAAATGCCAAATGGACAGCTTATTACTATACCAAGCAGTGGTGTTGTAAAGATTGGCTTGCTAAAGAAAGCTATAAAGAAGGCGGGCCTAACAGAGAAAGAGTTTTTGAACCTACTTTAAGGAGTGTTTATGCAGTACACAGTGTTAATCCACAAAGCGGAAGAAGGCGGCTATTGGGTGGAAGTGCCAGCTATAAGCGGCTGTTTTTCCCAGGGAGAAACAGTAGAAGAAGCCCTCAAGAACGTCAAGGAAGCCATTGAACTTCACCTTGAAGTTTTAAAGGAAGAGGGTAAAGAAATCCCAACCGAGGAAGACGTTGTTGGAACCGTAAAAATTGCGGTGTAGCGGGCAAGATAGACAAAATTGGGGAAACACGCAGGATGTACGGATTAGAGATAGGAATAACATGGCATATTTTTGGCCATCAAAATCGCCATGCTGCACTTAGTATGCACTTACGAAAAAAGCCTAGAACTCAAATTTGCTGGTTCTAGGCCTCCGACCTGGTAGCGCGTACGGGGGTCGAACCCGTGATCTCCGCCTTGAGAGGGCGATGTCCTAGGCCACTAGACGAACGCGCCATGATATGATCGTGATATAGAGTTTATATTCCAAAGCCCCCAATCAGGCCTCCAACATAAACTATGGCAGCCTCACGCTGCCGGTTCATATTATACTGAACTAAATCCGCAATGACAAGTACCCTGTCACCACGCGCCGTACCCTGCTCTGTATCCACATTATTCACATGTGAACGCTACCTCCACTTTACGTTTATGATTCTCGTCCTTTTTTGCGCCTCGAGCATCTAGCGCTTTATATACCAGGTATTACTTATGTATTAAGCTATCCTTAACCCTTATGCTTATCACACCATCCAACCTATATATATCCAATTGCACGCCAATCTCACCGAGCAATGCTGAGCATTACAGTACTTTATGTTATGATTACCTGAGCTGTAAAAGATTAAAGCAAGAAATTAAGATACGAGGAGGTCTTTTTTATGATATGGAGATGTAAAGGGTGTGGGATGTTAACGGTCGGGATGAACCCGCCCGAAGATTGTGCGGTCTGCGAGACCAAACCCAAAGAGTTCGTTAAAGTTGATCAAATCGAGAGCGTCCAGGGCACCGAAACCGAAAAGAACTTGCGGAAAGCCTTCTCCGGTGAATCACAAGCGAATCGCCGGTATCTGCTGTTTACCCAGATGGCACGACTTGAGGGTAATAAGGAAGCCGAAGAGATGTTCTTAAATTTCTCTTATGAAGAGACCTGGCATGCGCTCTCACACCTGCTCTATTTACTTGGAGGCGCCACCAAAACACTGGATAACCTGCGAGAATCCATAGAAGGCGAAACCTACGAATCAGAAAAGATGTACAAAGGGTTCTCCCGGAAGGCTAAGGAAGAAGGCCTGGATAATATAGCCCTTATCTTCGATTGGCTCTCCAGAGTAGAGGGCGAGCACGCCCTGTATTTCAAGAAACTCCTGGATAAAATGGAGCAAAGCTAAGGCCTGCCTCTTCAGCGAGTTCCATGTACAGTTTAATAAACCGTCTCCGTGCCCTGAAGACAATCGAGCGAACCGCCGCCACTGTGGTGTCGATTAACATTCTATCCTCAACCTCATCGAGGGCTATTCCAGGATTCGATGGCTGGCAGTTTTTAAACTTCCTGTGAATCTCATCGATATCAAAATCGGCATGGGGCTCGATCTTTAATGCCTTTTGCCTTCTCAGCTCATCAAGACAGAGGTTCGTCGTTACTCTATAAAGCCATGCTTGAAGAGTATTAAACACACATCGTAAAAGGACGGGACTGGTCGTCCCCGCCTTTATTTTTATCCTTATCTTTTTTATCATCTTTTTCCTTGCCTGCATCATAATCGTCGAGGTAGGTGTCGCTATTAAGGTAGTGCTCATCGTCCCAAACCAAGTCGTCATCGCCGTACGCCTCTACCCTATTTCTTCCCTTGCTCTTGGCCCTGTACAGGGCGGAATCCGCGGTTTTTATGAGGCCTTCCTTCGAGATCGAGTCATAGGGATAGGTCGCCAGCCCGATTGAGACGGTTAATCTACCCGACGGTTGCTCGTGCGCACCAGGGATTGATGCTTGCTCGACTTCTTTACATATACGCTCGGCGACAACCCGAGCGCTGGCCTTATCGGTATCGGGCAAGATTACGCTCATTTCTTCTCCGCCATAGCGAAATACGAAGTCGACATCACGCACCGCACTAACGATGACTTTGGCGACTGCACGGAGCGCCTCATCGCCTTGCTGGTGGCCGTTTTTATCGTTGAAATGCTTGAAATGGTCGATATCGATCATGGCAAAGGAGAGCTTATCTTGCAGGCGTCTAGCACGGTTTATTTCGTGGTCGAGTCTGCTATACAGTTTCCGGTAATTCCAAAGATCGGTTAATGGGTCGACAAGGCTCATATATTCCGTCTTCTTGTGCAGTTTGTCCACTTCCCGACCGATCCACAGCCAGCCCGCAATCGCGACGAGCAGCAGGGGAATAAACACCGCAAAATGATTGACAAGCTGTCCCTTTACCTGGTCTTGAATATACCGGGTATCAACACCGGCCCTGGTAAACCATGGCACTTTGGTGGTCGATGCAAAACCGTAAACCCTGGTAATTTCATCGGGACCTGTTACCTTGTCCACGCCCTCAGTTTTCCCTGCCATCGCTTTTACGATTGCATGCTGCGAGAGATCGCGACCGCTATATTTACCGTATTCCTTACTCCTTGCGATAACCATGCCGTCTTTGTTAACGACACCCACTACCGTATGCTCGGAGCCGTTAAGCTGGATAAGCCTGCCCTGGATCTTCCTAAGGTCAAACGAAGTCGAAACAAATCCAACCTTCTTGTCGGCATAGTTAAATACCGGGTACGTAACATTTATGACCGGCTTTCCGGTCGGCATGTAACGCATAAAATCCCCAACCGAAACATCGTTGGATACAACGGCCTTCTTGAAGAAATCAGCATTACGCACATTCGTTGTTACGCTGTTGGCCTCTCCTGGGTCCAACACCGCCGATGCACGGATATTGCCGTTCAGATCGATGAAAGTAAGGCTCCTGTAATAGGGATAGCTCGGGATGATTTTTTTGAACCATGCGTTAACAGCCGGGTAATTCTGCGTGCGGACATCCTTGCTATTGGCGATCGGGATTAAGAACTCGCCGGTCGAGGTGATATAATCATCGATCTCATGCGCAACGTTTTTAGCGAGCAGAAGACTTTCGGCTTGTGCCTGCTTTTCCAGGGTCTCGTTGATGCTAAGCGCCTTATATATTGAGAAAGCGATAAACGGTAGAATCATTACCAGCAGGAGAATAAACAACCGCTCTTTTAATGAAAAAAACTGCTTCACATTATCGTCTAAATTAGCTAACACGCAATTACCCCTCTGATATGCACAATATTGGATTACATATCGGCATTATCCTGCGGTTTATTTACATGCAGCGAGACTCCAGCTATAGCCTCCGGCAGTATCCGACCACCAAAAACACAGGGTGTTAACTGCCGACCGGGCGGTCGTTAGATTAGCCCGCAGCCTTTAATTGCTGCATGATAAGACCGGGCATCGCGTCAATCCTGGCGACCTTATCAACCGCGCCTTTTTCTATCGCCGACTTGGGCATTCCGAATACGACGCAAGATTCTTTACTTTGCGCGATATTAAACGCCCCGGCCTCTTTCATCTCGAGCATGCCTTGGGCGCCATCGCTGCCCATTCCGGTTAATATCACGCCGATCGCCTTATCCCCGGCCGAGTGTGCGGCGGATCGGAACAAGACATCTACCGACGGCTTATGACGGTTTACGGGGGGGCCGTCTTTTACCTCGACATAGAAACCACGGGGATCGCGCTGAAGCAGCATGTGCTTGCCGCCGGGGGCTATAAGCACGGTTCCCCGTTCGACTCTGTCGCCGTTTTCGGCCTCTTTTACGGCAAGATTTACCAGCCCATTTATTCTTTCGGCATAAGCCCTGGTGAAGTTGGGGGGCATGTGCTGTACGATGACTATGCCGGGGGAATCCGGCGGCAGGATTCTTAACAAATCGCTAATGGCGACCGTGCCCCCGGTTGAGGCCCCCAATACAATAATGTTCTCGGCCGCTTTACCGCCGACTGCTGCTTGTTTCTTGATTACCTCATCGACTGAATAGCGTGGGGGAGCGGCAAGCTTGGTCGGCTTAGCGCGCACATTCGCCCTTGCGGCGCCTTTTACTTTTGTGAGGATCTCTTCCTCTATCGTCTCAATGCTCTCGGAGATATTAGTCTTTGGCTTTGTGATAAAATCAACCGCACCAAGCTCTAAGGCGCGTAAGGTTTCGGAGGCATTACGGTCGGTATGCGAGCTAAGCATAATTACAGGAACCGGGTGGGTCTGCATTATCTTTTCTAGAAACGTTATGCCGTCCATCCCCGACATCTCGACATCCAGCGTAATGACATCCGGCTTGAACTTTAGTATTTTTCTCTCGGCGAATATCGGGTCGCTGGCAACCTCGACCGCTTCTATATCACGGTCGCGTTCCAAAATCTCTTTTACCAATTGCCGGATAACCGCCGAATCATCAACAACCAATACTTTAATATTAGCCACGAGTTCTCCTCTAATTACCGGTAACGATCTAACAAAGGCCGTTAACTAATTTTACGATACAGGCTGTTGCCCAACAGTTTAAACTTGGTCTCGCAGCCAACCGGCGACTCGGAGTGCCCGAGAAACAAGTACCCACCCTCTTTCAAGGCGTTATAAAATTGGTTAATAACCTTTATTTTGGTCTCCTCATCGAAGTATATAATAACGTTTCGGCAAAAGATGATATCAAATCGGCGCTTTGTCGGTAAGCTATCATACACCAGATTGTGCCTGCGAAAAACGACCATGTCTTTGAGGGCGCCCTTGGCCATAAACAATCCCTCGTTTTCACCGACGCCCTTCTTAAAATAGGTTCGCAGGTATTCATTAGGTATCGGCGAAACAATTTGATCTTTATAGATACCCGCTTTGGATTTATCAAGCATTTCCGTATCGAGATCGGTGGCCAGTAGCTTAACATTCCAGCCGGGCTTGCTCTTGAAAAACTCTTTTAGAGTGATGGCTATCGTGTATGGCTCTTCGCCCGACGAGCAGCCCGCGCTCCAAACCCGCACCTTTAGCTTGCCCTGCCGCCTGCCTTCCTCGTATATCTGAGGCAAAGCGGTCTTCTGCATGAAATCGAAATGGTGGCTTTCGCGGTAGAAATCCGTCTTGTTTGTGGTCATACGGTTGATCAGGTGATCGATCTCGTCGCGGCCTTTGCTACCCTCGGTGATATATCTATAGTAACCGGCAAAGCTTGTCAGGCCCAAGGTACGCAGGCGCTTTGAGAGCCTGGATACAACGAGCATTTTTTTATGGTCGGATAAATTGATGCCTGTCAGCTCTTTAACAAGGCTTCTCAGGAGTTCGAACTCCGTGTCGCTGATTCTATATTCCGTTTCTACGCGCAGTCCCATGTAGTCCATCCGGTTGCCCTAGTCACACTTAAATAAAGGCCCCGAAAGATAACTCCCAGGGCCTTATTGCTTCTTCGTTACGCCGCACTCAACATACCGATCTCGCCCTCTGAGAGGACACGGTCGATATCAAGGAGAATGATGAGCGTATCACCTTTCCTCCCCATGCCGCTGATGAACTCAACCTTAACCCCGCTCGAGAAATCCGGGGTGGGCTGCATCTCATCCTCTTTAAGGGTAATCACATCTGAAACCGCATCGACTATCACGCCGATGACCTTTTCCTTTACCTCAAGGATGGCGATCACGGTATAGGTGTCATATTCTCTTTCTTGCATGGCAAATTTAAGCCGCAAGTCTATGACCGGCACTACGGAGCCCCGTAAGTTGATGACCCCTTTTACAAACGATGGCATATTTGGGATCTTCGTAAAACCGGGGTATCCGATGATCTCCTGCACTTTGAGAATTGCAATCCCGTACTCCTCATCACCGAGAGTGAATGTTACAAACTGATTTGCTGTTGCTGTTGAGATGGCCTCATTTACCTGTTCAAGCTTGCTCATTTATAACAATCTCCTTTTAAAACTCTTCGAAATCATCATTTTGGTCTTGATGTTTTAATTACGCAGCTTCGCTTCCGCGATGTCCAAAGTCGAGCTGCGACGAACTAAACGCCATTTTCTCTAAGCCATGGATGTCAAGGATTAGAGATACCGTCCCGTCTCCAAGGATGGTCGCACCTGAGGCCCCGTCTACCTGGTGGAAGTTCTTCTCCAGGCTCTTAATGACCGCCTGCTGTTGTCCAAGCATGTCGTCGACCAAAACGCCAAATCTGCGCTGCCCGCTCTCGACGATAACAACTAGCGCTTCAGAGGGGTCTGTTTTGTCTGTTTCAATACCGAACACACTATGCAGGCGAACGAGGGGCAGATACTCACCCCGGGCGTCGATTACTTCGCCCTCACCCTGCACCGTCTTCACCGCTTCTTTTGTCGGGCGGATCGACTCAACAATGGAGAGCAGAGGAATTGTTATGATCTCCTCGCCGACTTTAACGTTCATGCCATCGATAATCGCAAGCGTTAAAGGAAGCCGTATCTTAAATGTGGTGCCCTTGCCGACCTCGGAGATGACCTCGATAGTCCCGCGAAGCTCATCGATATTCTGCTTAACGACATCAAGGCCGACGCCCCGACCTGAAACCTCGGTGACCTGCTTTGCGGTTGAAAACCCCGGCATAAATAGGAACTGGTAAAGGGCCTTCTCGTTAGGGGTATCATCATTTCTTATAAAGCCTTTCTCTATGGCTTTCTTGAGGACCGATTTATGATCGATGCCTTGACCATCATCGGCTATCTCAATAATAATCTCGCCTTCCTGTTGGTATGCACAAAGCTTAACGGTGGCTTCCTCCGCTTTCCCCGCATTAACACGCTCTTCGGGTAACTCGACACCGTGGTCGATTGCATTCCTTATAAGATGCTTGAGCGGATCGCTTAGCTGCTCAACAACGTTTTTATCAAGCTCTGTCTCGGTGCCTGACAGTTCAAGGCGGATTAGTTTATGCTGATCGTTTGCAAGGTCTCTGATAACCCGGTGAAAGCGGCTGAAAAGCCCCTCAACCGGCACCATGCGCACACGCATGACCTGTTCTTGTAAATCACGGCTGATTCTCTCCAGGCTTTCTATCGCACCCTGAGCGGATCGCTTATTGCCGGGAAGCATACTGCACTGTTGCTGGTTTACGCGGGCGACGGCGATAACCATCTCGCCTACGAGGTTAACAAGCTTATCCAACTTGTCCGTATCAACCCTGATGGTTGAGGCTTTTTTAATTTCGCGGCTTTTAAGCTGCTTCTCCAAAGCGCTCCGCACATCATGCTCCGAGACTTTACCGCGTTGAACCAGCAACTCTCCGATTTTTTGCTGGGATGATAGAACTTCTTCGATATCCTTTTTTGACACAAGTCCTTTATCCGTCAGGATTTCTCCGAGCTTCATATCGGCAACCCTAAGATCAACGCCGTCTTTAAAAAAGCGCGTGACATCTTCGATCGCTATCTGGCTACTATCCTGGACGAAAACAAAGACGTTCTCAACCTTAGATTGCAGCTCTCGCGTCCTTATTACCAGGTGCCAGCGCAGATAGAGTTTATAGATGTCGAGTGAATGGAAATCGGGGGTGTCTTGTGTAGTTACTTCAAGCTCAACGATTTCTCCCATATCCTGTAGCTCACGAAGGAGCATCAGGGGATCGGTACCGGTTTCGAGGATAGTTTCGGGCAATGCCAGCTCAATCTCAAAGTACGCATACTTGCTCTCCTCCCGGTTCTCGGGAACCTCTTTCTCTGTGATTGATTCCTGCACCGAAGCTGCCGGTAGAAACCGGCGAAGCATAGTAAGGACAAACTGCATTTCGCGTTCGTCGATGTCTCCCCCGCCTTCAGACGCGACCCTGATCATTTCCTTCAACAGGTCGACAGCCCTCAGCAGTACGCTGACCAGGTCGTTTGTTACAACAAGCTTGTGGTCTCTGACCAGGTCGAGGACACTTTCCATCGAGTGCGTGAAATCTGAAAGTGCGGTTAGCCCAACGACGCCGGCGCTTCCCTTAATAGTATGGGCTGCTCTAAATATGCGGTTGATAAGCTCATCGTCCTCACCGGAATCTTCAAGAGAAACCAGATCGATTTCCAGGTCTTGGAGTAACTCTGTTGCTTCGGTTATAAACGTTTCCATCAAACTACTTTGATCCATGCTAATCTCCCTCCGGCGAGGCAATTAGCCCAGCCGTTAACGTGTCAACGTACGAATTTTTTAACTACACCTATAAGCTGATCGTTGCTGAAGGGCTTTACAAGCCATCCGGCCGCGCCTGCGCCTTTGCCCTCCGTCTTTTTGGAGTCCTGCGACTCGGTGGTCAGAATGAGTACCGGGATAAACTTAAAGGAAGGCATTTGCTTGGCTTCTCTAATAAAGGTAATCCCATCCATGTTCGGCATATTGATATCCGATATGATCAACGAGACCTGACCGCCTCGCGTCTGAAGCTCTTGCAGCTTACGCAATGCGTCTCTTCCATCAACCGCCTCTTCAACAGCATAGCCGGCCTCTGAAAGAGAGAACTTCACCGACGCTCTAAGAGTGGCGGAGTCGTCAACGATTAAAACGCTTCCCATACATTTCACCTCAAACCTATTTATGCCGCCCTGAACAGCTTCGTGAGACCCGATAAGCCCAGGACCTCCCGTATCGAGCTGCCGGCGATTAAATCAACATTTCTATTGATCTCTATTAACGACTTCTTAAACGCTATAAGAACTTGAAGCGCCGCCGTATCGATTTCAGTAACGCCTCTCAAATCAAGAACCGAGCAATTGCCGTCGTTAAACAGCTTTGCCAGTTCTTTATAAAAATCCTCGATCGAGCTGATCAAAAGCGCCCCTGAAACCACCGCTTCTCCACCCTGTCCAATCTCTATCTGGAACATATCTTCAAGCCCTCCCGGTTTTGGTTTAGAAAAGGATGAGATCCCCTTCCTGGTTTCCATCCTCAATTGCAATATCGTATAGCCCTTCAGCTATTCGCTTGTGTGCTAACACTGTAAATTTATCCACAATACCTTTCAGCCTGTCATCGCGGAGTTGCCAATCGGTTATATCTGCGGCCTGCCGAATTGATGCTTTTGCTTTTTCGGCCATCCCGGCAAGCTCTTTCAAGTTATGCCGCAGATTTTTATTCTCTTCAACCAACTTGTTTATCTGATCGAGGCCTGACAGAGATGCCGAAACCAGCTCCGATAACCGGGACATTTCTGTGCATACTGACGCAAATGTCTTTTTGACCTGCTCTTTCGCCCTATGGAAGTTACTCAACAGGTCATCAACATCCATAGCGATCGACTCCAGGTTTGTCTCGATATCTTTTTTATGGTCTCTCATAGAGGCAACCATCGCAGTTAGAAATTGGTGATCGGCGATTATGCCTTTGTGGGACTCCTTCATCTCGGTAGAGATATACTCGGCAAGCCCCTCTACCCGCTGGGACAGCTCACCGTCTTTAGAGAGACCCACGCTTCGCGCAACCTCAATCTTGATCGGGATGTTGATTTGGTGGAAGTTTGTAAACTTCTTTAACTGTTTGAACTGCTGTTCGAGTACTCCAAGCATCTGCTCGAGGCTGACTGCGGTCGACCATAGCTCTTCCCAACTGTTTGCGGTGTTTTGCATCATGACGGCAGTCTGCATGATGACATCCTCGACCCCCTTAAAGGCCTCATCTATTCCATGCATGGAAGCTTCATCCGGGGAAGCCGCGACTTCTGCGTCGCTTTCACATGTCGTGACGCCCTGAATCAGGGAGTTTACCGCAGCAAACCCTTCTTTTAATTCTTGTACCGACTCTTCGAGCCGCGTGTCGATGTCATCTACTAACTGGATACACAGCAGCGGAACGTTTTCCTGGAACTCGATTGCATCAAGCACCTGCTCTGCCGTGACGCCTGCAAGGGATGCTTCATTTAATACCGCGCCCACTTCCGCAGAGGCTTCTTCCAGCGAGAGGCGCA
This sequence comes from Candidatus Aquicultor secundus, assembly GCF_002791875.1. NCBI lineage: Bacteria > Bacillati > Actinomycetota > Candidatus Aquicultoria > Candidatus Aquicultorales > Candidatus Aquicultoraceae > Candidatus Aquicultor > Candidatus Aquicultor secundus. Next base: position 50,489 of record NZ_PFNG01000072.1, read on the forward strand.
CGTGGTCCGTGCACTGCCGCAAAATATCCTGGATTTGCAAGTTATTCATGATTTCTGAGATGGGTTGCCCGGAATCTTTGACTGCGTTTGTAACCCGGCTGAGCTGTTCCACAAGCCCCCGGATACTATCCTTTAGATTTTTGTATTTCCACGAGAGGTTCACGCTGGTTTCTTCAGCATCTGCTTTGCAAGATTTAGCCTGGCTTTCACTTATCTCCTGGAAAAGGCTATATGTTTGAGCCAGGCTGTCAGAGTTCTTAACAATCTCATCTATTAGTGAGATAGCGGAGTTCGCCATCTTTTTTAGCTCGGCTGTTATCGGATTGAGAGCCCGGCCCGCATCTCCTGCTTTAATAGCCACGATAGCCGCGTTGAGTGAAAGCATTTCCATCTCTGCAGAGAAATCCCTGATGCTTTCGATAGAAGCCTTGATATCATCAATGCGCTTCATCATCTCGCTCATCTGCAAAAACGCGTCGCCCTGTTCGTCGGCTACCTTGACGAGGAAGTTTGCCGCCCAACTTAGTTTACCCAGGTCGCTCTGAGCTTCGTCCGCGTCAGAAGCAAGCAGTCCGCTTTCTTTGCCGAAATAGTCAAGTAAGTAGACCGCCTCGCCTTCCACACTGTGAAAGCTCTGGTTGATGTCGGGCAGCTTTTCTCCTATCGCTAAATAGACCTTTTCTGTTAGGCCCTGCAAGTTGTTAAGGCTTGCGACAATCGAGGCAACAACGATTTTTGAAGCGCCCCGGGTATAATGGAGGCAACTAAGCTACCAAAGGAGAGTTATGCCAACGCCAAACAAATA
>NZ_PFNG01000193.1:0-921 GCF_002791875.1 Candidatus Aquicultor secundus
TATCATAAAATATTCGCACGTCCTACCTCCAGGTACCATAAAAGCATAGACGTCTGTGGCTACAATTCTATCGGATTCCTCAACAAAAACAACGGGTAGCGTATTTATGTATTAGTGCTTATAAATCAGCACTATCAAACTTAATATCTGAAGAGCGACCGTAGATTTGCAATGCTTATCCCAAACAAAACTATCGCAGATTGTCCGGTGTCGATTATTTATGCTGCCCTCCTTGGGGTTGTGTGAGTATTTGTAATTTGCAAGCAACGTCCCCGCATCCCCCCATCTCAGGACTTCCCCTTCACAGACGCCTAACCTTTTGGTAGAATAATATCGAACGGCTGTTCGGGGGTGGTTACGCTTGTTAGACTTAAATAAGCTTTACAAACAAATATCAGCGCTTGGGATATACCAGCAAAACCGGTCGAACGACCTGGTGAAAGCCGTTAAGGCAGCCAAAGCCCAAGTGCTAAGCGTCTTGGAAAATCCTCAGGCGTTCAGGGATAAACTGGAGCGGGCAAACGCCTCGTGGCTCATCGCCATCCCAACGGATGAGGAGCCTTTCACAACGTTTGCGCCGAGAGCATGTCCTGAATCGTATACCGTCCTTTCAACTGACGGCTCGCAGATAAACCCCGACCGGCATAGCCCCCACCCAGCTTTGCTTATCAATGTGGGAAAGGTAAAAATCGGATACGGGGATTTTTTAGGATATAAGATGGAAAGCGAGCCCAGCCTCTTCTTTGAGGAGCGGGATATCAAGCGCCGCTTTGGCGGTGAAGAGCGCGAGGTCTCGGGGCAGGTGCTTGCCGCTCTCAGGCAGAAGATGGAACATGAAGAGCTTAAAACGATGATCGAGGAGTGCGGGCAGACGCCGGCGGTGGCGCTGGTCGACGGCACGCTCATCCTCTGGAATATCGA
>NZ_PFNG01000193.1:936-1102 GCF_002791875.1 Candidatus Aquicultor secundus
ACCGCAGATTTAAAGCAACAGGCGTTTTTATCGTTTATGCGGTTGCTCTCGGTCGGAAAAGAGACCGGGATACCGGTTGCCGGCTACATCAGCTCCCCGGGAAGTTCCGATGTTATTAACTCACTTAAAGTGAGCCTGTGCCCGAGCGATCCGGTTAATTGTAAAG
>NZ_PFNG01000193.1:1123-8501 GCF_002791875.1 Candidatus Aquicultor secundus
CCTGTGATAAAATAGATGGAGTCACGGACGCCGGGCTGTTCCGCCGCCTCCTTGGTGTCGGCAAGCGCTCTTCCCTATTTATAAGCACATCAGAGATTCTGGACGCCTACGGCGACGAGCGCGTTGCCTTCTTTTACATAAACGTCGGCAAAGAGGTTGCCCGCGTCGAGCTGCCGGGCTGGGTCTCCCGCGATAAAGATATGGTGGGATTGGTGCACGCCACCTGCCTCGACCAGGCGAATAAAGGCTCGGGATACCCCGTAGCAGTGGCCGAGGCCCACGAGCAGGCGGTAGTAAAATCGGCTGATAAGCATACATTCGATCAGCTTATCTTCCAGGTATTCGTTAAAAACGGTATCCCGGCGGCAGAATCCCGCAAGGCCCTTCGCAAAAAGGGAGGCTTCATATAAATGACATATTCCGGCACAACCGATCGAATCGGAGAAATTATAGAGGTCTATACGACCAGATTTTTAGCGCAAAGCTCCGGGCTAGAAGACCTGCCGCACTTCGGGAGTTTTGTAAGGGCCGATAGCCAGGACACAAATATTTACGGGCTCGTTTATAACGTTCATGAGGTAAATACCGACCCGAACCGCCGACCGATGGCCTTGGGCCTTGAGCGTGAAGAGCTTTTAAGACAACATCCATACCTGCCCGAGTTTTTAAAGATTGAATTCGACGCGGCGGTTATCGGATTTAGCGATGGCGCCGGTATCCGCGCCTACCTCCCCCCTTTTCCGCCAAGGATTCATAGCTTTGTCTATCCTTGCGAAAGTCAAGAGATCCTTGATTTAACCGAAGACCTGGATTTCATCCGAAGCATCAACGCCCTCCCCGGGCTTCCGGTAGAGGAGCTTGTGGCGGCCTCAATCCGCCTAGCCTACGCCGAGCGTGGGGGCGACCGGGCCTTTTTGGTAAGAGCGGGACAAACAATCGCCCAGCTTCTCAAAGACGAATACGAGAAAGCGCGAAGCATTATAAGGAGGATAAGCGATGTCGGGTAAAGCGCAAGAAATCGGCAAACTGATAGCCGGCTCGCTCCTCTCCGGACTTGAGGCGAAACTTGCAGAAAACGTAAATGTGGAGGGTGTCTCGGTCGGCAGGCTGGTCGTGGTCGATGGCGTTCAGAATAAATTCTTTTGTCTGCTCAAGGACGTTTCCCTTGAGGCGACCAACGAGGATATCCTCTTAAACCCGCCAAGCGACGACTTCGCAAAGCTCGTGCATGCCGGGATCAACACGTTTTATAAAGTCTCGATCCAGCCGATGCTCATAACGGCGCAAAATCCCACGGAGGAAGATCGGCCGCGCCCCTCGACGACGGTGCCGCCACACTTCTCCCCCGTTTGCGAGGCCACCGAGGACGACGTGGCCCTCATATTCGGTAAACCGGGTATCACTAATCCCGAGATCGGCTCGCCCATCTTTATGGAGGTTCCGGTATGCCTTAACCTGGAGCGGTTTTGCAAGCGAAGCAACGCCATCTTCGGCAAGAGCGGCTCGGGCAAGAGCGTGCTTGCACGCATGGTGCTCGGGTATCTCGTAAAAAGCGATATGGCAATCAACCTCATATTCGACATGCACGGCGAGTACGGCTGGAGCGCGACCAGCGAGGCCGGCATCGACGACCCCAGCCTCAAGCAGCTGTTGGGCGGCAAGATCGCAATATTTACGGTAGATCCAAAATCGCCGCTCTATCATAGAATTCGCCCCGATTTTGACGTGCAAATACCCTATAGCCAGATAGAAATAGCGGACCTTGAGCTTGCCGCGGGTGAGTTAGGGTTCACACAGGCCGGTATTGAGACGATGTATCGCCTCTCGGATAAGTGGGGCGAGGACAAGTGGCTGGCGAAATTTTTGACGATGGATACCGATGAATTCGCCGGTGTGGTCGAGGACCTCAAGGTAAACGACCAGGCACTCGGTAAGCTCCACCGGTGCTTAAGCAGGCTTAAAAGGCTTCCCTTTATCAGGAACTCGGTGGCCGACGACACGGTTACCCGCATTATGGATTTTATCCAGGACGGCAAGCATATCGTCTTTCAGTTTGGGCGCTACAACTCGATGCTCGCCTACATCCTGGTTGCAAATATCTTAACGCGCAGGCTGCATAAGCTTTATGTAGACAAAACCGACAGCGCCCGCGCCGATGGCATAGAAGGTCCAAAACCCCTGGTGGTTACCATCGAAGAGGCCCATAAGTTCCTCGACCCGCAGGTAGCAAAGCAAACCACCTTCGGGATAATCGCGCGGGAGATGCGAAAATACAACATGGTGCTGCTCTTGATCGACCAGCGACCGAGCGGCATCGACGACGAGATACTCTCGCAGGTCGGCACGCGCATCGTCGGCGACCTTGGCGACGAGCGCGATATTAACGCCGTACTCACTGGGCTACCCAGCCAGAGTACGCTAAAAGTGCTGATCAATAATCTGGAGCCTAGGCAGTTTTTGCTCACCGGGTTTGCACTTCCAATGCCGGTAGTAATAGACGCCAAAGATTACGGGCGGTTCTGCCACGAAGTGGGCATCGGGGTCGGAGCAATTGGAGACGAAATCGAACGCCGAAAGGCAAGGGACGATTTAAACGAGCAGGTATATGGTAATGACGAAATCGTCTTCGACTAAACAGCAAGCACACGGCATCAAGGTCATCCATTTTGCGGATTTGCACCTCGGGGTGGAGAACTACGGGCGGGTCGATTCCAAGACCGGCTTAAACCAGCGTGTGATAGATTTTTTGAAGTCACTTAACTTCTTGGTGAGCTTTGCAATTGAGAACAACGTAGCGCTCGTTGTCTTTGCCGGGGATGCTTTTCGTAATCAAAAACCCAATCCTACACTCCAACGTGAGTTCGCACGAGCAATACGCAGGCTCACGAAAGAGGATATTAAGGTAGTGTTGCTGGTTGGCAATCATGACCTCCCCAACATGGATAAACAGGCGCATTCAATGGCGGTCTACAACGCACTTGAGACCGATAACGTGATCGTAGCAAGTTTAGCTGAGCTTTTAACTATAGAAACCAAGCAAGGAGCGGTACAGGTAGCAACCATTCCTCATTTCTCGAGAAGCCAACTTGTCGCAAAACTAAAAGAGGATGACGTAGAGAGCAAGAATAAAACTTTGACTGAACTAAACGAGCTTATTACGCAAAAAATCGAGCGGTTTGTCAGTATCCTAGCAGCGGATATCGACCAGACCCTGCCGGCGATACTCACCGCACACGTAAGTATCTCAAGCGCAAAGGTTGGCAACGAGGAGCGGAGCATCCTGGCCGGGAACGAAGTAACGCTTCTCTCAAGCGTCCTGCAACGCCCCGAGTTCGACTACATCGCACTGGGGCATATCCACAAATTCCAGGATTTAAGCCGGGGCGCCTATCCCCACCTGGTCTACTCGGGAAGCATCGACCGTGTGGACTTTGGCGAGGAGAAGGAAGACAAGGGGTTTTGCCTGATTAACCTGGTGCGGGGGGCGACCACGTACGAGTTCGTCAAAACGCCGGCGCGCCGCTTCGTGACACTTGATATCGAATGCAAAAGCGACGACCCGACGGCCGAGATCTGCTCCCTCTGCGAAAAGCACGATCTCGGGGATTGCGTGGTACGGGTCCGCGTAAAGGTTCCGGCCAAACTTAAAGAGCAGGTACGAAAAGACGAGATTGTCGAAGCACTTTCCGGTGCTTACTTCATCGCCTACATTGCCGTCGAGGCCACGGGCGAGGAAACAAGGACCAGAAATCCCCATCTCACCGAAAGCCAAACCCCCGCCAAAGCGCTCACAGAGTATATCAAAACGAGAGACGACCTTCTCGAGCGCCAGGCGGAACTCACGGAATACGGCCAAAAACTCATCGACGAGCTGATGCAACGAAAGGCGTAACTACTTGATACCGGTTGAGCTGAGACTGACTAATTTCATGAGCTATAAATACATGGATGAGCCGCTTAGTTTTTCATCCATCCATACGGCGGTGCTCTGCGGGCCTAACGGGCACGGGAAAAGCTCGCTTTTGGATGCGATTACCTGGGCGCTCTGGGGCAGAGCGCGCGGGGTGGACAAACGCGGCAGCGGAACCGACGACCTCATCCACCACAAAGAACCCCACATGCAGGTGGAGTTTGCCTTTGAGCTTGAAGGGCAAATTTACCGGGTTATCCGATCGCGCTCGCGTAAGAGCAAAACCGGCGTCTCGCGCCTTGAATTTCAGATACTCGATGGCGGTGAACCCCGCCCCTTAACCGGCGAAACCCTTGGGCGCACCCAGGAGAGCATCAACAAGGTACTGCGGATGGACTACGAGACCTTCGCCAACTCGGCCTTTATCATGCAGGGGCATGCGGATACTTTTATGGTCAAAAGCGCGAACGAGCGCAAAGAGATACTCTCGGAGATACTCGGCCTCTCGGTCTACGACGAACTTGAAGAGCTCGCCAAAGAAAAGCGTAAGGCACTCAACGACCGCCTTAAGGATATCGACGTCCGCATCTCCTATATCGACCAGGAGATCGAGCATCTCCCTACCTATAAGCAGGATTTAAAAGAAGCGACCGCCGAACTACAAGTTGTGCAACAAGAGATCAAGGACGCCGAGGGTGCGATTGTAAAACTTCGTGAGGAGAAAGCGGTCTTTGATATGAAGGCCGCACAACTTACCGAACTTAGCGCACGCTCTACTCAGGCTCAAGCGGACATCGCCTCGATCGAGGAGCAGCTTAAAACCCTTGAGCATACCGCGATAAAGGCCCGTGAACTCACCGCAAGGAAGGATGAGATCGGGGCCGGTTATAGCGAACTCGTCTCTCTTAGAAAAAAGGAGGAAGAACTTTCGGCTGCCGGGCAACAGCACGCGGCTCTCGAAAAGAACCTCAACGCGGTAAAACTAGCGATCGAGCAAGCGCGAACCTCGCTTGAGTCAAATCTCAAACACCTTACAGAGCGAAAAGCGTCCCTTGACAAAGAGGTCTCACAGCGCTCATCCGTTGAGGCCGCGCTCTTAAACAACAAGGTCAGGCTCGGTGAGTTTGATAAGTATGAAGCCGAACTTAACGCCATGCGCGAGAAATATAGCGACGTGCAAAAGCAAAAGGCCGGCCTTGATGCCAAGGTTCAGGCTCTTGAAGCAAAGCTTGCCGAAGAAGAAAAACGGCGCAGTCTTTTAAAAGACGACGACTCGTGCCCGCTCTGCAAAAAACCGCTTAAAACCCATGAAAGGCATGCAATCAGCGCGGGGATCGAGCGTGATGTAGCTTCGATTAGAACCCAAATAGATGCCGGCCGTAGCGATTCCACGCGCCTCGAGCGCGAGCTTGAATCGCTTACAACTACAGGGAAATCCCTCGGAGAAACGATCAAGGGTAAAGACGAACTCAAGATTGTTGAAGGAAAGCTTGCCGAGAAATTGAAAGCTTTTGCTAAGGCATCTGAAGAAATAACAGTGCTAAACTCACAGATCAGCAAGCTGAACCTTAAGCTGGTGCAGGGCGCCTTCGCCGAGGACGAGCAATCAGAACTGCAGAAATTATCAAGCGAAATCGAAGCTTTAGGCTACTTTTCAAGCGAACACCAGAAGGTCAAGCAGAGGCTTAGAGACCTGCAAAAGTACGAGCAGCTAAAGGCAAATCTTGAGAACGCGCAAGCAAATATTTTGACAGCCGAAACCACCATTGCAACCCTCTCCTCTCAAAAAGAAGCCAAACTGAACGCGTTTGCGGATGAGAGAAAAAAAATCGAAAGCCTTTCAAACAAAATCACGGCCTTGCGGGATGCGACCAAAGATATAGCAACCGCCGAGGATGCGCTCGCAACAAAAAAAGAAGTCGAGGCGACCGTCCTTGACCGGCGATCGGGCGCCCAAACCAAAATCGATGCCTGCAAGGAACAAGCGAAGAAAAAGGAGGAGCTTGTTAAGGAGCGAAAAGAGGTCGCGCGGGAAGCCGAGATCAACGATAGGCTCGCGTTTATCTTCAGCAAAAAGGGCATCCAGGCGCTCATCATCGAAAACACAATCCCCGAAATCGAAGAAGAAGCAAACGACCTCCTGCATAGACTTACCGGCGGGCAGATGAGCTTGCGCTTTGTAACGCAGAAGGACCAGAAGACCGGGGGCGTGATCGAGACACTGGATCTCATCATTACCGACGGCGAGCTTGGCGACAGAAAATATGAACTCTTCTCGGGCGGCGAATCCTTCAGGATAAACTTTGCCGTACGCATCGCCCTCTCAAAACTCCTCGCCCGCCGCGCCGGCGCCCGCCTGGAAACGCTCGTAATCGACGAGGGCTTCGGCACGCAGGATGAAGAAGGAAAAGAGCGCTTGATCGACGCGATCAGCACAATCCAATACGATTTCAAAAAGATAATCATCGTAACCCACTTAGAAGACCTCAAAGAACTTTTCCCCGCGCGGATTGAGGTGGTAAAAAAACGAGGGGTAGGTTCGGTAGCAACGGTCGTGTAAATCGACATATTAGCACTAATGCACATTAGCACAATTACTTGGCAGCATGTAATATAAACGCTAACCTAATAAATGTTGAGTCGATAGTTGATTATAATATCGGGTATACTGTTTATGCTAACTGCTCTGGAGGTACTTATGAACGAAGATATTCTAAAATATGTTGCAACTAAACATGATCTTGAAGACTTAAGGGATGAATTCAGGCAGTCTCAGGATGTAATCCTCTCACGGCTTGACGAAATCGTTACAACAGTACGGCGACTTGACCAAGAACGCCTGTTTACATGTGTGATTTTACGATAAGCAGAAACGGGGATAGATGGTGATGGGGAAAAAGGCTCCCTCGCTTGCGGAACTGAAAAAGATGCGTACACCCGTCCGTAACGTTAATGCGGAACATAAAGAAAGCCTGAGCAAGCTTGATAGGCTCGCCCTGTGGATTACCAACCATATCGGCACGATGGGCTTTTTTATAGTCATCTTTACGTGGACGATCTTCTGGCTACTTTGGAATAGCCTTGGGCCACGAGATATGAGGTTTGATCCCTTCCCCGCATTCGTCCTGTGGCTCTTTATCTCAAACATGATTCAGATCTTTCTGATGCCGCTCATTATGATCGGGCAAAATCTCGAAGGGCGTCACACCGAGCTCAGGGCCGAGTCGGATTTTGAGATCAATGTGAAGGCTGAGCGAGAAATCGAAGCGATCCTCTTGCATCTGGAGAATCAAAGTGCGCTCCTTGAAGAAATGGCCGCCCATTTAGGACCGACTTCGGAACACTCGACAGAAGAATCGCTCGATAAGCTTGCCATGGATTAAGGTCTGGGTGAAACGCCGGAGATGAATGGCCCCTGCTAAAAACCATCGCTTAGAGAGCTAGGCAAGCTCTTCATCTCGTGCATAC